>NZ_JBLQTN010000002.1:0-113515 GCF_048685095.1 Enterobacter sp. BNK-8
ACCTTTTTTCGGATCTCAGGAGGGAAGAAGGAGGATTATTGCCCCATGAGCAAATATAAATGACTTTATATGTCCTGAGGTTAAATATATTGTTCCTGCCGTCCGGCTGAACCCCGGATCAGGGGATCAGCCGGGAAGGAAAGCGTCACGGTTCTGTTTTCTGCGACAGGGTCTTTCGTTTTTTCTTCAGGTACATCACTTCGTCACATTTACCGATCATCTCCTCCAGCGTCGTATACCGGTCTGCGTTATTGATCAGTTCGCCAAAGGAATAATTGATGTTGTAGGGCTTGCCTGAGGTGTCATTGTAATGATCGAGACTGGCACTCAGCGCGTGCAGATAAGAGCCGGTATTGCCGTTTCGCCGGATCAGGGCGGCAAACTCATCCCCGCCGAGGCGGCCTGCAATTTCGCCCGGTTCGAGGTGCTGATGTAAAAAGCCGGCAAAGACCTTTAGCACCTCGTCACCCTCAGCGTGTCCCCAGAGATCGTTAACCGGTTTGAACCTGTCCAGATCGAAATAGATGAGGCTGAACGACGCATCCTGCCGGTTCATTGCGTGGAAGAGTTTTTCGCCGGCGCGGTAAAATCCGCGCCGGTTGGGAATGCCCGTCAGGCTGTCCGTCATGGCCATGCTGATGGCCTCAAACTCGTCCTCCACAATGCAGGCCAGGTCCCGGAGGGACGCAATGTTCTCGTTCGTGAAGGCGCGGGGTGACGTGTGGATCAGGCACAGCGTGCCGGCCACCGTACCGTCCGGCAGGCTCACCGGCTGGCCGGCATAAAACCGGATGTGGGGCTCGCCGGTGACCAGGGGATTGTCACGGAACCGCTCATCAGCAGCTGCGTCGTGAACAATGAAGGGCCCCTCCTGCAGAATGGCATGCCCGCAGAACGAGATGTTACGGGGGGTTCGCGCACGCCGGCACCCTGACAGGCGAGGAGCCACTGGCGCTCGCGATCCAGCAGGCTTATCAGGGCCACCGGCACCTGAAAGGCTTTGCGGGCCAGCCGCGTCAGGCGTTCAAAACGCTCATCGTCACGGGTATCAAGAAGGCCGGTAATATACAGGGACTTCAGCCTCTTTTCTTCATTGTCCGGAATACCGGGTGCCTGCATGTGATCACCTGAGTTGTTCAACTTCATAAACAGATAAGAAGAGTTTGGGTCTGATTGAGTATAGATCACGGTTCTGCGGCTGGAGGATTAACGGCTTTCATGTCAGGGCTGGCGCTCAGGTTCCGAACGATATTCCTGAGACATTATAAAAAGAAGGGCGGAAATAAAAAAGTAATAAATTTTTATGGAGACTAATCACTATAACACAGGACAATAGGTGCAGCAGGGGTTGATACAATAAATAAATTTTTTGAAATCCTGTCCAGTCTGATCAGACCATCATTAAAATCTAACAGATAAGGGAAGAACTTACTGGCGATTTCATCAGGCAAATTGTCTTTATGTGTTTTCTTGACTGATTTTATTTTTATAGTCCGGTATGACGCTCCTGACTGCGAGACAGAGTATTCTATGATTCTTGAAACAGAATACGTATCATTATCAATCATTACATTTCCTTGTATGGTATCATAACCAGATGCAGTGGTTTCAAATATGGAATGGTTTAGTTGAGATGACACTGTATAGTCCGGGTAAATTTTTTTTGTGTCATAGAACCAGTGCATGACAGGCTATGCTCAACACTAAAAATGTAAACCATCAAATATATAAGCAGTATGAAAAAGAATAATGACAAGATCGTAATTAGTTTATTGCTCATGATGCCATCTCGCGTGAAAAAGATAAACACTGACCTGATTTTGATGAGGGTGAACATACAGATAAAATGTATTTATTATCTTCAGAAGTATTGTGTTCATATCGTAATAAATATATTTTTTCGGTGCCAGTGCATTTTATCTCGAAGTATTTCAGATAATCATTAAAGTCATCAAGAGACTGCATGCTTTCAGAAGAGTTGTTAGTGAATACCGGGCAGGATTTATAATTCGTTAAAATTCTTAACTCCTGAGTGTTTGTTGGTAAAAAAATATAGACAACAGCTGACAGACATAACCCGAATATTGAAAGAAGAAAATAATAGTTTTTATAGGATGCAATAGTTTCAGCGCTTGTTTTTTCTAAAACAACTGCTGATTCAGCCAGAACTTCATTATCAGAATCACTAGCATTTGTTTCAGAAGATAGTTCATTCTGCTGAATTATCATAATTTCAGAGTTTAGCATATAACCTAGTCTGGGAATGGTGATTATAAATTCCTTATCAAACTTGGGTTCAAAAATTCTCCGTAACGTACTGACATACTGGATAAGGGTATTGGTTGAACCACTCTTCCCGAAATCATCCCATACATATGTTAAAAATTCATCCCGTGTGACAAGTTCCCCATGTCTCTCAACAAGGATCAGTAGGATTCTGTTCAGCACCGGTGTAAGTATGATTGACTCTCCTTCTGAATCTCCCTGACAGCTGATCTTCCCATCATCCGGTGAATACACTACTTCTTGCTCGATAATAAAGATCATCGCGTCACCAAAAAACAGTTTTTACATAGCAATAAAAATAGAACAATTTAGATATTGCTCCTGTTTAGCGATGGATATAAACCATAAAAAAGAATAAATACCTATAAATTGAAATTTATCATTATATTATATCGTTTAATTGTTCCTGTTGATAAGATTATCGCATCAAAAATTGACCAGAATCATGAGTCGTGGGGGAGGGAGCTGGACCTGCGCGCTGAAAAAAAAAGATATGTCATCTGAAATGAAGATAAATTCAGAATAAAATTATTATGCTTTTACAGTGTGGGGTTGATTCACTATGCAAACAAAAAAACACATCACGATATGAAAAAAAGGTACACCACACGCCTGCAAGAGCAAAATGCTTAAAAAATGAATTTTTGCAGAGAAATATTTTGAGTAGATTTTTATTGTTGCCATATATTTCACATTATCTTTATGTGGCTATACTGTAGCCACTTTCATTCAAAAGTAACTTTTAGGTAAAGTAAAAATGAACAACACTGGACACAATGAAAGAGGTGCGGCCCAGACAAATATGCATGCCGCAGGGTTTCTCATTGCAAATGAGGTTGTTTATTTAGTAAATGAGCAGATTCTGATTAGTATTGATTGCCGGGAACGACCAATCATAAAACTGAGAACAACCATGGCGAATTTACTTAAGTATCTTCTGGAGAATTCTCAGCATGAAATGATCAGTGATGAAGAACTTATGGATAATATCTGGGAGAAGCATAACTTAAGGGCGTCAAATGCCCGATTGTGGCAGGTAATGCGAGAAATGCGAAATCGTTTATCTGAAGCTGGTCTTACTAAAGAAATTTTTTATCGTGTTGGAAGAAAAGGATATGTAGTGAGGGATAATGAGATAGATATTTTTTACAGTGAGAAAAAAAATAATGAAACGAAAGTCTACAATTACGGATAACACACGCAAACTTATTGCAAGCTGTTTCCTGTTGCAGGTATGACATGTCGACATTAATTATTTCATCAGACGACATATTTTTTCTAAATGGCATAAAACATGCTTTGAAAGAATTGGGAACTGAGCTTGTTAAGCTAAACCATATATTACAATGCAGACCTTCGATTTTCCTGAGTGACAATGCTAATGAGAACAATGTACTCATCGTTTCAGTTGAACATTATGCAATATTAAGACAATTAACAGAAAGTTTATTTAATCATTCAGGAACAATCATTGTATGCGTGAATACGCCAATGGATAAACTATATGTAAAAAACAGAAATATTTATATAACTTCCAAGAAAAATAAATCAAGCGATTTTTTAACGTTGCTGAAAATAGTAAGGCGCAATACGAAAACTGGGTCAACCTGTCTTACAGAAAGAGAAAGCCAAATTTGTCAACTTGATGCAAGAGGAAAGAGTATATTCGAAATATCAAACAGAAATAATATATCCAGTAAAACGGCATATGCTTTACGTTATAAAGCATTCCTTAAAACAAGATTTAGAAGAAAAGGTGCTTATATTTACCGTAAGTATATTTCTTTATTTTGTTAGCCATTGATAGGCAAAACCATGTCAGGCGTGAAGATATTCTAAAAACACCTGGCATGATATGGACTTAAAATTATCGAGTCAAATTCTTTTGACCACGATCAAACAGTTAAGGATGGACTTGCCATGAGCGACTTCGGTAGTGAGAAAGGTTCTTACAGCAGTATCAATGCAAATAAAATACGCGCTCTGAACATAGGTATCTGACAAATATATGTATTTAGTGCCCAGTCCTGTGCATTCGCACAACAATACGGATATATTTACGCTTCCAGCTTTATAGCGGCGGCTAGGTATATATAAGCTTTTATATAGCACTGTCATACGACAATGCGTGATCTCTTATTATCATTAAAGTGTAAGTATATGAACAAAATATACAAAGTTCTTTGGAATGATGTTCTGAACAGATATGTTGTGGTATCTGATTTTGCAAAATCGAAAAAGAAATCTAAATCTTCAGTTAACCGTACCTCTAAGGCTGTGCTGGGACTTGGCCTGAGTGCTTTATTCGCCGCTGACACGCTGGCGGCCCCTCTGCCTTCACTAACGGTGTACAGCACCATCAGTGAAACGGGTGTTGCTCGTGACTCTGCAACCGGCCCGGCGGTTATTGTCACTGCGGGTGGCGACTACACGGGCATCGGAATCACCGTAACATCACAGGCCCCTTCCCCTGGCGGAAACATGGCGGCATTTACCGTGAATAGCGGAGGAAAAGCTCGCCTGGATTCAGGCAGTTCCGTCACAATGGCTTCCACCAGTGCGCCTGTGGTTTGTTGTACCTACGGCCTGTACGTGGACGGTGTAGGTAGCCAGCTTGACAGCGCGGCTACCGTTATCGGAAGCACCGGCGGCGCAGGCGTTTATAATGGTGGTCTGCTGAACCTCTCCGGCAGCTCGCTGTCCGGACTGTTTGGCATCGTCTCCAGCGGCGCAGGCAGCCTGATTACCAGTACGAATACTGATATTTCAGGTTCAGGAGCGGGGACAGGCGTTCGCGTTGAATTAGGTGCGGGCGCCAATCTTACCGGTGGACACGTGCTGTCAAACGGGATGGTTGCGACGGGCAGTGGCAGTACTATCAACAGCTCTGCGGTAAGCATCAACGGCCAGGTTACTGCCAGCAATGGCGGCAACATTAATTTAGCAGGAGGATCGGTCACCGCGGGTGGTTTTGGCGTCTCCGGCGTGACGGCTTTTGGCCCGGCGGCCAGCCATATTTCAACGTCCGCGGATATTACCATTACCGGCGGTGGCGGTGGCGCTACCGCAGTGAGAGCGATGAACAGCTCCACAATTGATGTGACGGGAGGCCAAATCATCGGCGACACTACCGCCATTACGGCGGTATCCGGCAGTAAAGTCACCGTATCCAACGCGAATATGACCGCCAATTCTGTCGGCGTTTATGCCGATAATGCGGGTTCACGAGTCGATCTGATGAACGGCACCTTGACCCTGCCCGGCTGGAATAATATTGCCGTGTCGGCTGAAAACGGTGCGGTTGTTGAAAACCATGGCGCGACGATTACTGGCGGCGGGAGCTCAAGCATCGGCGCTCAGGCTATTAACGGTGGCAGCGTTATTCTCGATGCGGACGGAACGGTAACTGGCAGTGGGACTGGCGTTAAGGCCGCGGGTGCGGGAAGTACAGTCACCAACAATGGAACACTTAGCGCAACCAAAACTGCCGCCTATGCCACCAATAACGGTCAGGTGAATATTGACGGTGGTTCTTTCAGCGCCACAGGTTCAGGGGCAGCCGCCATCGTTGCGGATTCTGGCGGTAAAGTGAACGTCGCGACTGCAGCACTTCTGAATGCAGCCGTGGTTGCAGGGAGCGGTGTTCAGGCAAACAGCGGCGGAACCGTGAATTTAAAAGGTGGTTCGCTCAATGTGACTGCCGCCAACAGCACGGGTCTGGGCATTGATGGTGCAGGTTCGGCAATCACCAGCAGCGCCCCTCTGACGGTCAATACCACTGGCGCGCAGAGCAACGGCCTGGTCGTTGCCAACACGGCATCGGCAACATTCAGCGATTTAACCATTAATGCCTCCGGCGTTAACGGAAATGCGGTTCAGTCAAATAGCGGTTCTAACCAGCTGACCCTGACTGACAGCATTATTAAAAGCACGCACGGAGCCGCCATCGCAGGTAAGACCGGCTCGCTCAATATTGATGTGACGGGAAGCCAGGTCGCTGGCGAGGCTCTGCTGAAGGATAACGGTAGCGCGATCGCTCTCACCGCCAAAGGAGCTTCTGTCCTTGAAGGCACTGCACAGGGCGCAAACTCATCTGTGACGCTGAACAGCGATTCTCATTGGAATCTGGGTGGCGGAAACTCGTCCCTCAGCTCACTGACGCTGGATGACTCCACCCTGAAAAACATGAGCAATGCAAATCTGACCGTCAGCGGCGATGTCATCCTGGGTGCAGAGGACAGTCTTTTCGATACCAACGGTTTCGATGCTGTTCTTGCCATGAACAGCATGACAGGTTCAGGTAATCTGAACAAAGCCGGAACAGGTAAATTAACCGTTGCTGGCGCAATGGATTACGCCGGAACGACCAATATCACAGCTGGAACCTTACAGATAGGGAATGGCACGTCCTTTGGTGACATTTCGCTTTCGCAGGTCAATAACAACGGCGTACTGGCCATCAACAGTCCGGATAACCTCACGATTGATCTGATTGCAGGCTCTGGTGCCATTAATCAGATTGGCAACGGTACAACTGTGCTGCTGGGAGATAACACCTACACGGCCGGAACCACCATCTCCGCAGGTACTCTGCAACTGGGTAACGGTGGCAGTACTGGCAGCATCATGGGTGATATCGAAGTCCAGTCCGCGGGTGAACTTGCGATTAAACGCAATGGTTCATTCACGCTGGCAAATGCGCTGACGGGCTCCGGACTTATCACGACCGACACGGCGGGCAATGCTTTCGCCCTTAACGCAGCAACTGGAAATGCTTTTGCAGGCACTTTAGCTATCGGTAACAGCACCTTCGCGCTCAGCGGCGACAATACCGCAGCGCTAGCTAATGCAGCCCTGCGTGCGGATACCAGCAGCACTATCACCGTCGGAACAGGTGAGCAAGCGATTGGCGGTCTTGCGTTCAACGGTGGGTTAATCAAGTTCGGAAGTGTAACCCCAGGAAAAACCACGTCCAGCGGCATTATCAAGGCGACGAATGGTATCGATCTCCGTGAAATAGGCACCGTACAGGTTGATATCGGCAATGTGGTCAATAATGGTCCAATGACGCTGGCCGATCTGCCTCTGCTTGAGCAGGACGACGCCAATATTAAACTGCAGCTCGCCCGGACAAACGGCGTGGTGCAAGGCAATGCGGGTAACCTGGCCCTGATCGATCAGGATGGCGTTGTGATTTCTGATGTGATTATCAGGGATATCGAGCAGTCTGGCGCAACCGTTGCGAAAGGCACCTGGGATTATCGTCTGGCCAGCGGCGCTGACGCAGATGGCCTTTACGTCAACTATGGACTGACGGAAATCGACCTTATCGCACAAGGGGCGAATGCTCTGGTGCTGAACAGCAATGGCGCAACGGGCTCGGCGAGTGACCTGAGTGCCAAAGTGACCGGAAGTGGCGATCTCCATATTGACACGGGCACCAGCACGGTGTCTCTCTCAAATCTGGCAAACAACTACACGGGTGGAACTGCACTCAAGAGCGGCACGCTGCTGCTGGCGAACGAAAACGTACTGGGCGATACCAGTAACCTAGTGGTAGAAAATGGGGCCACCATTGATACCCAGGGCTACAGCCAACATATCGGCGCACTAAACACCGCCACAGGCAGTAAGGTAAATCTTGCTGAGGGCAGCGAACTGACTATCACAGGCGATCAGCGCAGCTCCGGTGACAGCAACGGCGGCGCCATTAGCGCTGATACTCTGGCGGGCAACGGCAAGTTAGTGGTTGATTCAAGCGTCATTACCGTAAACGGCGCAAACACGGCGTACACTGGTGACGTCACGCTTGAGGGCGGATCTCAGTCTTTACTGAATGATGTGGCGGGCTTAGGCAACAGCGGCCTAGTTACGCTGACTGACGAAGAGAGCAACTTAACTTTTGCTAAGCAGCTTACGTCTGATGCTGACGTGACGGGCAATCTCACCAAGCAACTGGCGGGCGTCGGTACTCTTGAAAGCAAAGAAGGTACGGACATTAACCTCGCTGCGGACAACAGCGCTTTCAGCGGTGAGATGCTGGTCGACAGCGACAGCGATTTACGCGCCTCTGCGGCTCAGCATTTGGGAGACGCGAGCATTGTTGACAATGGCGCACTGCACCTGACGACAGACAGCGACTGGGAAGTGAAGAACGCCATAAAGGGCAGCGGCAGCCTGGAGAAACTGGGTATTGCGACGCTGATCGTCAATCGTGACCTCGCCTACACCGGGGAAACCGATGTTCAGTCAGGGCGGCTGGTGATCGGCACAACTCCGGCAGCTGAAGGCAAACTTTCGGGGAGCAGCGTAGTCAATATCGCTTCCGGCGCAGTCCTCGGTGGTAATGGCGAAGTCAGCGGCACCGTGAACAACTTCGGTACCTTGGCGTCACTGAATGCATTGAGCGGCTATGGCAGTATGCCAGCCAGCCAATTCACCGTTGGCGATCTTAACAACCACGGGGAAATCAAACTTACAGGAACTACCCCGGGTAATACGTTAACCGTTAAAGGAAATTACGTTGGCGATAATGGTCTGCTTTCCATCAACACGGCGTTAGGCAAAGACAACTCACAGACCGATAAGCTGGTCGTGGAAGGGAATACTTCTGGCTCTACGCGTGTACAGGTTAATAACCTGGGCGGAAAAGGGGATGTCACCAGTAAAGGGATTGAAGTGATTCAGGTCGGCGGTAAATCAGAAGGTGATTTCAAGTTGCAAGGTCGTGCGGTTGCCGGAGCCTATGATTACTTCCTTAATAAAGGTCAGGCGAAAGATGGTAACTGGTATTTGCAGTCTCAAATGGTAACGCCGGTCGATCCAGTCAACCCGGTTGCCCCTGTTAATCCAGTGGATCCTGTAAACCCTGATGCACCATCGGCTCCGATTGTTCGTCCGGAAGCAGCCGCTTATTCGGCGAACATCGCGGCGGCGAACACGTTATTTAGCGCCAGACTGCATGACCGTCTTGGTGAGACACACTATGTAGATGCTCTGACCGGAGAGGATAAAGTCACCAGTATGTGGATGCGAAATGTGGGAGGCCATACGCGCAGCAAAGACAGCAGCGGGCAGTTAAGTACTCAATCTAACCGCTATGTCATGCAAATTGGGGGAGACATTGCGCAGTGGTCCTCAAATAAAGATGATCGTTTCCATTTGGGAGTAATGGCTGGGTATGCCAACCAGAAGAGTAACACACGTAGTAATGTAACACATTATCGTGCAGACGGTAGTATCAGTGGTTACAGCGCAGGTGTTTATGCTACCTGGCTACAGGACAGCATTGACCATACCGGAGCCTATGTCGATATGTGGGGGTTGTATAACTGGTTCGACAATGATGTAAAGGGTGAGTCATTATCGTCAGAAAGTTATAAATCTAAAGGTTTTACCACGTCGATTGAGGCTGGTTATACCTGGAAAACTGGCGAGCGCGATAAAGACCAGCAGTACTTTATCCAGCCGAAAGCACAGATTACATGGATGGGTGTTGATGCCGATGACCACCATGAAGCAAATGGCACAAAAGTTACAGCAGAAGGAAAGGGTAACATCCAGACTCGTCTCGGTGTTAGAGCCTTCATTAAAGGGCGTAGTACCTTAGATGAAGGTAAGGAAAGAACATTTGAACCATTTGTTGAAGCTAACTGGATACATAATACCAAGACCTTTGGTACCCGTCTGAATGATGTGAAGACCGAGCAGGCAGGGACTAAAAACATCGGAGAACTCAAGGCTGGTGTGGAAGGGCAAATTTCCCGAAATGTAAATGTCTGGGGGAATGTTGCACAGCAAATCGGCGATAAGGGTTACAGCGACTCCAGCGCGATGCTGGGTATTAAGGTTAACTTCTAATCAGGAAATTAGCAGGTTCGTATAGAGCCTGCTAAAATTAAAAAAAAGATTTAACATGAGATTTTTAAAAATATTTCCGTTATTAACATTTGTTGCAGTTGCTTTGAGTGGTTGTGATAATAATCGTATAAAAAAACAAAATGATTTTGCGTTTGTAGATTTATCAAAATCATTTTCCTCAAGTGAAATCGCTTCTCAGGAAAAAGAAAGGATTGATAGCATTATTAGAACTATGCAGGATGTTATGGATAAATCAAACAAGGAATATGATAAATTATCGCCGGAAAAAGCAGAGGAAGCGCGAAAGGCTGATGCTGTAAACATGAGGAGCTTTTTAGAGCAAAGTAAACATTCAGCTCGATTAAGTTCGCTTAAAGTTATCCAGGAAGAAATAGAAAAGATGCGCACGGAAAGCGGTTATAGTGTTATATTGTTACGTAGTTCAATTGTTTCAGCAGATGAACAAATGGATATGACAAATGCCTTAGTAAAAAGACTTAAGGGTTTGAAAGTAGACTACGGTGAAATGCCTGCTTTTACTTTGAAAAATCCTACTGAATAATATTCAACCGCTCAAAAAACCCGGGGCAACCCGGGTTTTTTATTTACTTAATTGAGGAAATAAGCGTCTGTTACGCTTGAGATAGTTGTTACAAAAAAAAACGGGCTATCCCGGGATGTTACGTAAAATCTACGCCGCCTGTCAGACACAAAGACGGCAAGAAGTATACATCTCTTTTATGTTTACAGGGGAGTGTTAGAAATTCTGTGTCATTCCAGTAATATGTAATTAAAAAGGAATGACACATGTCCCAACCCTTCGATTTCGACAAAGCGCTTAAGGCACTCCAGTCTGGTCAGGCATTAACCGGAAAAGATGGCATCTTAACGCCATTAATCAAAAACTTAACTAAAGCTGCATTGGCTGCTGAACTCGATGCGCATCTGCCTCAGGACGTTGAAGCCAACCGCAAAAATGGGTCAGGCAAAAAGACCGTTGAAACGCCCACTGGCAGCTTTGAACTTGCCACTCCCCGCGATCGCAATGGCACTTTTGAGCCTCAACTCGTGAAAAAACATCAGACCACGCTTTGCGATGAGATCGAACGTAAGATCATCCGTATGTTCGCGCTGGGCATGAGCTACAAAGATATCAGCCAGGAAATCGAGGATTTATACGCTTTCAGCGTGAGTGCTACTATCAGCGCAGTCACCGATAAGGTGATACCTGAGTTAAAACAATGGCAACAACGCCCGCTGGAAGCAGTCTATCCCTTTGTCTGGCTGGATGCAATCCACTATAAAATTCGTGAAGATGGTCGCTATCAGAGCAAAGCGGTTTACACGGTTCTCGCCCTGAATCTGGAAGGCAAAAAAGAGATACTGGGTCTGTATCTGTCTGAAAGTGAAGGCGCTAATTTCTGGCTGTCAGTACTGACCGATCTACAAAATCGTGGCGTGAACGATATTCTGATTGCCTGTGTGGATGGTCTGACAGGGTTCCCGGAAGCGATAAACAGCATTTACCCCAATACAGAAGGGCAGCTGTGCGTCATCCACCAGATCCGTAACTCGATAAAATATGTCGCGTCGAAGCATCACAAGGCGTTTATGGCTGATTTAAAGCCGGTTTATCGTGCGGTATCAAAAGAGGCAGCAGAAGTCGCGCTGGACGAGCTGGAGGCAAAATGGGGCCAACATTATCCGGTGGTACTGTTAGTCGGACTCTGGTCAGAACCGGGTCAGACAGAGCCGTGGCGCTGGCGTAGTCTGCATCAGGATGAGCAAAAAACGAATAAAAATTAAGGTGATTATTGTATGACTTTCAAATTAACCGAAAGCAAACTGGAAATTCTTATCGATACGTTAAATGCCATTATATGCGGTGAAGTCAATATTACGCGTGAGCAGCGCGAAAATATGGTCAGGACGGTTGCAACTCTGGGTGCGTTAACAGAACGGCAGCGCCTCATCACAGCTGAAAAAGAAGCCAGAAAGCAGGTAAAAGAAGAAAAGGAAAAAAACCACGCCTTCCGGATGAAGTTTTTCCGCGTTCCGGAAAACCGTGGGCACCGGAGGACCTGGACCTTATACATTCGATTATTTCTGATATTCCGGATGACAGAATCGATGATCATATACTCTGGCTGTCGAATAAACTGCAGCGCACCCTTTATGCCATCACCCTGAAAATTGTCAGTGAAGGCCGTATGAACGAGGAATGGGCTAAAAGGTGGAAGCCTGCCGCAAAATCTATTCGTGAAGATTTCGCTCTGGTCAGGACAAAGGCATCAGCAAGCAATGCAAATAATTAATAAACCATTGTCAACCATTAAGTATGGTCAATAATATGACTAAAATTTGGGGGGTGGTAATATAAAACTTTTATTAGGAATTATCCTACTGCACTAAATATAATATTCACTCGGCCGATAATAAGAGAGTAAGAAAGGGGGCGGTGTGAACGATTTTCATAATTTAAGTATTTGTATTCAGAATAAGGATGTGGCAGGCGCAATGCGCGTGCTGCGTGATAAATCAGAATTTGCAGTGCGCAAGATTCTGGAGAAACTAAAGATCAGGGTCACAACGCAAACCGGCAGGGCATTCTGGCATTATGTTCAGTGCTGGCTGTTAACCGCGTGTCGCAAGGGGAATCTACAGCATGAATCATTCAGTACCCGACGTTCTTCCCAGTATCCGGGACGCCAGCCAGCTCAGTCCCGCAGCTCTCGATATGGTCAAACTTCTCGCACTTCTGGCCATGATTATCGACCACATCAATACGGTGTTTCTGTCGCCAGCCTTGCCGGTGATGTATGCGCTTGGCCGGATGGCCTTCCCCCTGTTCACGCTTATATGGGCGATGAACGTACAGCGCACCCCGGAACGACTTCAGAAGAGAGCCAATCGTCTGTGGATCTGGGCAGTCATCACGCAGCCGGTGTTCAGCCTGGCCTTCTGGCATCACCAGCCCTGGTGGGCCCTGAACATTCTGTTCGTGTTTGCCGGCGTCACGCAGCTGATTGCCCTGCAGTACCAGCACGGCCTGAAAGGAATGTTTGTGGGATATCTGCTCCTGGCCCTCATGATTTGGCCACTGCAGCCGGCAAGCTACGGGCTGGCAGGAATAACGCTGGCCATCAGTATGGCAACCGTTTCTGGCAACGAAAAACCCGAAGTGCAGCGTCTGGCGGCCATCACTGCCGTGCTGTCACTGATTTGTTTAAAGGGGTTATCGCATCTCCTGGATATGCCCGCAGAAACATTATTACTGGCCACGCTGCCTACTCTGGCATTCCCCCTGGCAGTGGTTTCCTTCTGCAGGAAAATCTGTCCGGAGGGCCGCAGGCGTTTCATGCCGCGTAATTTCTTTTATTATGCTTACGCCGGTCACCTGGGGATTATTGGTCTGGTACAGTATACTTTCGCCTGATTAGGGAGGACGTGATGGCTATCAGTGAGAAAGAGCTGCTTGAGGCAGGTTTCAGCAAGAGCGAAGTGGACAATTTACAGGGCCGGCTTGCAGCAGGCGGAGGCACCATGCAGCATCTCATCGATGCGCTCTCACGGCGCTTCCGGGTGTCGGTATGGATCACTGTCGCGCTGGTTCTGGTTATGCTGGTCACCCTCATTGCCGGCAGCCGGACACACATTCTTTCCGGGGGCATGAGTTCCCTTGTAGTCCTGATCATTGCCTGGGTGACCTTCCCTCCTGTACTGGGCTGGAAAGCATTCCGCCTGCAGAAGACTATTTCCCGGAAGGCTCAATAGTCAGTAAATCAAGCGCCACTTTGGCTTTAACCCCCCATCCCGCAATTTTAAGCGCCATTGCGGGACGGGGGGGGCCGGATACTTTCCTGAAGAAATCGGGCCTGGTCCAGTACCACAGCCGTTGTGCTTCGGGTTTCAGCCTCAGGCCATACGCGCCGTAGACTTCGCTGAAGAGTGTGACAGCCTTATACGTCCCCAGCCCCTGCTGTCGGCTGAAGCCCAGAAATTCAGCGATCTCCATCGAGCCGTCAGCGAATATTCCCTCCGTCTGCTTATCACCGAGGAGGTTGTGCGCGGCTTCCCGTGAAATCGTGTTAAAGCCATTTACAACAATCACCGCGCCAGCCACCACGCCCACCGGCGTCATTGAGGACATCATGACGATCCCACCAAAGATGGCCGCACCGGCCACCACGACGTCGACCGCTGAAATGATGTAGCTCACAATTTTGTTCTCTTCCCGGACAACCTTCACCTCAGCATAGAGTTTTGCATAGCCGGTTTTGAGCGATCGGGATTGCTCCAGCAGGCTGGTATTTTCAGCCCGTAAGGCCCGCAGACAGGCCATACAGTCATCATCCGTTTTCGCCCGGCGCGCGGCCTCAAACTGGGCCATGATGAATGCCCTGATCTCATCCACAAACTGAATCCGGATAAAACCATCCTGGAGATGCATAGCCGCCACCGTGTTGGCCGTATTCACCAGTTTCCGGGCCTCAAGGTTGATCATGGTTTCGGCCCAGGCACGGGGATTCTGGCCGGGTAAAAGCAACGTGTCCATTTTATCGCCTCGCTTATCTGTTTCTGAAAGCATATTCCCGAAACGAGTTTTGACAACAAAAAAAGGGCCCGCTGCCCTGCAGAACTCACTGATGCCGCATCGCGTCATGGAGGCGCCAGCTGAAGCCAGATAGGGAGAGAAAGTCGACGGGCGCCGTGACCGGCGTAAGCCGCTGCGGTTTGAAAGGTTCTGCCTGTCCCATCCCTTACCCTGCAAAGCCATACCCGCTTACCGCCACGCCTGGTAGTGACATGCGCGGTCGGAGTGAGCACGTCGAGGCCAGAGGCCGCTGACGGGCTGTATCTCCGCGTTAGCGCCGTGAGGCGCTTACGAGCGTGTACAGGGGGATTGCCGCGACGCAAACTGCAGCTGCTTTGATTTCTAGTTACAACATCCCTCTTAAAGCGATGGTGTTCCGGCCCTTCGGGCCGGGGCGGCGTCGGTTTAGCAGGGGTCAGGTATGTATGCGGCGCTTGGTTCTGGCGAGAACGGGGCCCGGCGCTTGCGACGGGAGGTACTTTTGATTTCCTTCTGAGCGCGCGGCCGTGAGGCCGCTGCATGCGAAGGCATTTTACGTTATCCACAGAGTGGCCGAAGACAAAGATCTACTCTGGAATGTAATGAACAGAAAGATAAAAAAGGTGAAGTAAGACTGTTTTGCGGAATGTCTTTTATTCATTTCCGGGTTACTTCACTTATTCGTTTGCGGATTACTGTGTAAAAAAAAAGAGACTGTGACCATTGCAGGCCATAACGACCGGCAGAACGTCATGGTGACCGGAAGAAGAAAGGAGTGAAGGATGAAAAATGAACAGAATGGCCGAAAAAAACAAGCACGAAAAGCCCCGGTGAGGGGCCTGTAAACAAGAAGACTGTTGTGCCGTCTGTGACTAGTCCGGTGGAGAAAGCGCCAGATCCAGCTGGTAAAGATGCTGGATGGCTAGAGCCTTCAGGCGCTCAGATGTGCACCAGTACGCTTCGTCAGGCGGCATGGTGCGATAAATCCATTCAGACATTGCATGGAGTCGTTCATCTGCCGGCAGCTTAATCAGGTTGTTGGCACGTTTACGCTCCGCGCCTTTTTTGCGGCGGTAAATGAGAGCTTCCCGGCGCTTACGACCAGACCAGCATTTCCGCGCAGAGTTGGGCTGAACATCATCATGTTCGCTCATCATCCCTTCCCGGATCAGCTGCTCACGTTCGGCGCTCTGGCGGAGCTTTTTCTCCTGCTCTTTAAACAGCTTGTCCATATCGACGCCCAGCATCTGGAACCCCACGGGGGTGATATAAACATACGTTGGCAGCCAGGAGCGGGATTCCCGATCCCAGGTGCGTTCTTCCGCAAGGCCCAGAACGCCAAACCGTACCTGTTCCTCAATAAGCCGTGATAGGCGTGACACCGTCACCTCCTTTTCCGGAATGACATTGCCTTTTGCGTCCTTTGCACTGAGCTCTTTGGCAAGACGGGAGATACACATGCCGACGGTATGCTTGCCGGCATCACAGAAGCTGATGAGCACGGGCCAGAGCGCATCGAGCAGGCGCTGACGTTCCGGACGGAAGCCATATTTACGTCCCGCTTTACGGCGGCCGGCGACATAGAGAGGGTGACGGGAAACATGCATGCGCAGGCTGACCTGCCCGGTTTCTTTGTCTTTTTTCACCAGGCGATTGTAAGCATGACCGAGCTGTCCAGAGAGCTTTTTATAATGCTCCGGACGATACCAGTTCGGGTTCTCACATTTGGCTTTTGTGGAATGCTCACCGCGTTTGCGGCGGGTCAGTTTTTTGACCGGTGCAATGAGGAAATTACCCTGAGTGCCGGCATCAACATCCTGCCAGAAACGGGTTAGCTCATCTTTCGGTAGATCTGACCAATGAACAGAAATCTGATTGTCATTCACGGCGGCCTGTTCTTATGGCGGCCGGGTGTTGTGTTATGTGGTGCATGCGTTATAATCCTTCACAGGCAACGCGCCTGCTTTTGGACCCCCTGATACCTGTGTCTTCCGCCAAGTTGATGACAGTTATCGGGGGGTTTGTGCATTCAGGTTCCGGGAAATCCCGTTACCTGCTCCTGAACGTTTTAACGGACACGTCCTGTCCCTGTTTGTTTCCGGAAGTCCGCATTTCTTCCGTAAAACCATCTTTGTTACCCGCCTGCCTCACCACAAAGCAGTCAAACTGTGAGTTTGAGTTAGGTCACAAAAGTAATTCGAATCAACAATCTGTCCCACCACAAGACGATCGCTGACGATCCGAATACTACCTTCTCGTCAGTAATTTTTCCAGATGTTAGACCAGATTACTACCCATCGGCGCGTGCTGATTGTCCCTAAGAAATTTTTACAGGCAGCGCTCGCTTTAATGTTAGGGAATTATGTGTAATCCGGGAATCCTGCAGAGAGTAAAGAAATCTGCAGGCAGGGCATTTAACTCAAGTCGTTGAACTGTGGAGCTTTAGGATCATATCTGTAGTGAGAGAAAGTATGTATAGCGTTTGCTATACATTATTCCTGTGTTATGCTCGTAAAGCAACTGCTATACAAGGGGGCACTAATGAAATCTGATGTTCAACTCAATCTCAGAGCCAAAGAATCTCAAAGAGCACTCATCGATGCTGCTGCAGAGATACTTCATAAATCACGTACGGATTTCATTCTGGAAATGGCATGCCAGGCTGCGGAGAATGTGATCCTTGATCGACGTGTATTTAATTTTAACGATGAACAGTATGCCGAGTTTATCGATATGCTCGATGCGCCAGTTGCGGATGACGCTGCCATCAATAAACTCCTGGCAAGGAAACCTCAGTGGGACGTGTAACAGCTCCGGAACCGTTATCCAGCTCACATCAACTGGCTGAGTTAGTAAGTGGGGAGGCCGTTCTCGATGACTGGCTTAAACAGCGAGGGTTAAAAAATCAGGCTCTTGGTGCTGCCAGAACATTTGTTGTATGTAAAACAGGCACCAAACAGGTTGCCGGTTTTTACTCCCTGGCCACCGGCAGTGTTAACCATGTAGAAGCGACGGGAGGTCTCAGGCGCAATATGCCAGATCCAATCCCGGTAATCATACTTGCTCGCCTGGCGGTTGATACCTCATTTCGTGGACAAGGAGTTGGTGCTAATTTACTGCACGATGCGGTATTGCGTTGTTATCGTGTGGCTGAAAATATGGGCGTTCGTGCAATTATGGTTCATGCGCTGACAGAAAAAGCCAAAGGGTTTTATCTCCATCATGGTTTTAAGGCATCGCAAACCCAGGAACGGACTCTGTTCCTCAAGCTTCCGCAATAGATTTATTGGCTAGAAAAGGGATGTGACTGGTGATAAATTAATGATTTTTAAATATATATTAACGCAATTTAACATAACCCTGATTATGCGAACTTGTACTATAGTAGCTAAATTGAGATGTCCGTCTCTGACCAAATGACATGTCCGCGCTACAGTCTCACCACAGCGATCACTGCTTTCAAAGGATGAGACTCATGACGGCATACGGAACGGAGTTTTTCTCAATGAACGATGTAAACCGACTCAGGATCCTTCAGGACGTTATCGACCGCCGTCTTACCACACGTCTTGCAGCAACCCGGCTTGAGATATCTGACAGACACTGCCGACGGTTGCTGGAGCGCTATCGTGAACATGGGCCGCTTTCACTTGTTAACCGTCGTCGTGGCCAGCCTGGCAACCGGCAACTCATGCCGGGCCTCGCTGAACAAGCACTACGTATTATCCGCGAACGCTACGCTGATTTTGGCCCGACTTTAGCCTGTGAGAAGCTCGCCGAGGTTCATGGGCTGTGTCTGGCCAAAGAGACAGTACGCAAGCTGATGACACAGGCTGGTTTATGGATCCCCCGCAAGTTACGGCCGCCTCGTGTGCATCAGCCTCGACCGCGTCGGGCCTGCACCGGAGAACTCATCCAGATTGATGGCTGTGAGCATCGCTGGTTCGAGGATCGTGGTCCGGCCTGCACGCTGCTCGTTTACGTTGATGATGCGACCAGCCGGCTGATGCAGCTTCTGTTCGTCAGTTCTGAGTCCACTTTCACCTATTTTGAAGCCACCCGGGGCTATCTGGAGCGTTACGGCAAGCCTCTGGCATTCTACAGCGACAAGGCCAGTGTCTTCAGGATCAACAACAAGCAGGCCACTGGCGGAGATGGCCAGACTCAGTTTGGCCGAGCCATGAACGAGCTGAACATCACCGGTATCTGTGCCAATACCAGTTCTGCCAAGGGCCGTGTTGAGCGGGCTCACCTTACGTTGCAGGATCGCCTCGTCAAGGAGCTGCGGCTCCGCGGTATCAGTACACCCGAGGCTGCAAACGCCTTTACCGAAGAGTTCATGGCTGACTACAACCGCCGGTTTGCGAAGCCGCCACGCCGCGATTTCGACGTTCACCGTCCGCTCGAGAATAATGAAAATCTGGCAGCAACATTTACCTGGCGTGAACAGCGTAAGGTCTCAAAAAACCTGACATTACAGTATGATAAAAAGCTCTATCTGCTTGAAGATAATGAAGAAAACCGACGTTTTCAGGGGGAGTACATTGATGTCTGGCAGTATCCGGACGGTGCTATCGAGCTCCGGGCTAACGGTACTTCCCTGCCCTTCATAACCTACGACCGGCTGGGGGAACTGGACCAGGGCGCCATTGTCGACAACAAGCGCCTGGGGCGAGCTCTGGAGATGATAAAGCTGGTTCAGGACAAACGGGACAACACCCGCTCGCAGGCCCTGCCATCACTGGACGGCCAGACCTCACGCAGAAAGAAGCAACCCGGAAAGAAATCACAACGAAGTCTCAATCAGGACGACATGCTGGAAGCCCTGCAGCAGCTCCAGACACGAAGTGAAGAAATCTTTGGCAAAAGCTGAAACATAACCCACATGCGGACATCTCAATTTAGCCACAAAGCGGACCTTTAAAAACAGTCCAGACAGTAATAGCAAAGTTGTAATGTCCGTCACGTAGATTCATCATCGAGGAATTCTGATGACGGCACATGCAGCGGAGTTTTTCACTTTGGACGAAGTTAACCGACTCAAAATCATTCAGACGTTGTCGACCGGTGTCTGACCACACTGATGGCCGCGCAGCGCCTTGGTATTTCCGATCGTCAGTGCCGATGACGACCTAGCGCAGCTCCATCACAAATCTCCCTCACCTGACACTCCCTGCCGGCCATCAGCGAATACTGGTGGGGCTGGGAGGCACCAGACTCAGGCACTGCCTCCCAGCCACAGCTTTTCAGCAGCGCATTCAGCCCGTCAGCCCGGCCGCCAATTCTGGCCGGCAATCGCATAACCTGCGTCCCGTCATCATTAAAACCGGTATCCAGCGCGCTTTTCAGCAGACAGATGCTGTTTACCGTCGCCGATGGCTGAACCTGACGCCGGCCGCTCCACTCACTGTCGCTGAGAACGTGATAAACCCAGTCGTACTGCTTCGCCAGCTCCAGCGCGTAGGTCAGGCGAAAAAGATCGTTCTGCTGTGAAAGTTCACCCGTACAGCTGCGCCAGAGATAATCCAGCTTATGCCGCAGCTGCGCACGAACGCCGAGGGTCCGGCCCTGACTGATAATCCAGTCAATATCGGAGACCACGTCACGTGAAAAACGGCGCTGTTTTTTAGCCTGCGCAAACCAGCGGGTGATAAACAGGTTTTCCTGCGACTCCGACGCCACCAGGCCATCTTCCCTGGCTGTCATGAGGGCTATAAGAGCACACCATGCCAGGTGACCCGTTTTTTCCATATCTCGCATAAAGTCCTCAGCCCGGTGCCTGTCCTTCAGCACGGATGATTATTACAGTCGGCTGTTTATCTGTGTGGTTTACTCCGGGTATACGTTAACCCTGAAAGTCATCCGGTGCAGTGTAAGGGACCGGACAATCTATTGTCCTCACAATCCGGTACACACGTCAACCATGCCGTACGGGTTACATACGCCTCCCTGTCTGAAAAATAACGACAGGCGAAAACCACAAAAAGGGATAATAGACTGTCTATTGTGCTGGTCAGGCACCAGTCAACGCCCTGAGTTATCTGTCCTATCCATCCACTCTTCTCGCTGTTTCAAATCGTGTCTTCCAGAAGGGAGATAACAGGTTTGAAAGAGTGACTCCTGCCTTATCAGAGGCATGTATGAACTGGTTGTTTCCCAGATAGACTCCCACATGCCTGAGCGCTCCCCCTGGCTTAAAGAATACCAGATCTCCTGGTAGCAGACTGGTAATCGGAACAGGTCGGCCCAGCTTAATTTGTTCACCTGTAGTGCGCGGCAGCCGCTTGTTCAGAGCAGCTAAAAAGAGTTTTTGTGTCAGGGCTGAGCAGTCGATACCACCGTTGCCCGCACCACCCAGCTGATAACGAACCCCCTTCCATTTTTGGAACTCTGCATGGAGTCGCGATCGTACAGCGTGATGGTTTGATTGTCCTTCCTGCAAAGAATAGACATCTTTAAGGAAAGGTTGGCTAAACGCAGCATATGAAGGAAATGCAATATTAATCAAGAAAATGACTATAAAAAAAATGAAAGTATTGAAATGCAGCAAAGCAAAGTAGCTCAAAAAACAAACAGAATGAGCAATTATTAAGCGCATGGGCCGGATTGGCAAGATCTAAAATGTGAAAATTACTGAAATTAATGTAAGCATAGTGTTTAAATATTGTGTTTCATGTTGTATTGACTTATAAAATTTTGATAGCGGTATAAATTATGCGTCAGGAATTAAGATGTAACAATTTACTGTTATTAGTGAGGCGCCTAATGATTATAAAAAATTCGATTACTTAGGGAGCATCTTCATGAAATCCAAAGCAACAACCGACCAAAGATAAACAAAAAATTAAGTGCACCCATGATATGCATGAAACTATCAAATTGATGTGTATGGAATTTTTAATGATAAAAGTAAATGAAAGGTCTGAAGCCACAAAGAAAAAAATAACAAACCGTAAAAATAAGATTTTTCTTGCATTTTTTCTATTTATCGCCAGAAAAAAATCAGTATAGTCTTCGGTGTGATCTGAGTGCCTGATCGATAATTCTAATATGGTGTAACTCTTTCCCGGGCTTGCCCGGTTTTTTTTCTAAAAACAATCACCAGCAATGCCAATAAATGTTCTAAAACAGTTAGGTAATACACAAATTCATTCGCAGTACAGCATATCTTTAAAAATGATATGCTGTACCAAGACCGAAGTAAAAGCAAAATATTAATTTTGGGGACATTACAGGCTGTCAGTGGAAGGGGAAAATATAATTAAGCCAGCTGGCCATCCGTAGCAGTATCTTTCTCATAATAGCAACATGATGAAAATAATGGGTATATATTGCCGCCTGTCCACTTTCTCCCGCAATCATCTGATATTTACTCCATTCAGGATCAACTATCTCAATTGCGACAGCTATTCTGTCTGCCTGCTGAGCGGTTGACTGATCAAGTAACGCTGAGTTTGCCTGTACGTTTCCAGCAGCAATCGCCGGAATAACTGATTTCACTCTTCCTTTGAAAATTTTACCGGGTACACCATCGACAACAACTTCTGCCTCATCGCCGATATTAAGACGCTGCATACTGTTCTGCCAGAACCAACCAATGAAATAGTTTTCACTTGCATGCACAAACGTCATTGTGGGCCGGTAGAGATACGGGGTAGCTATCATGCCCGGACGCAGTGCTAGCTGCAGGACATATCCGTCTGTTGGTGCAAGAACCGTAGTTTGCTTCAGGTCATATTCTGCCTGTCGTAACTGTGCAGTAACCTGATCAATTTTTAAAAGTTGCGCATTTGTCTGAGCCTGTAGATCGTCAACATTAGCGACATTGGCATCCAGATCCCTTTTGACTCCGAAACCTTTGCCGACTAACTCCCGAATCCTGCCAAGATCCAGTTGCGCTGAACGCAGTCGTGCCTGAAACGATAAGAGACGCTCTTTTTCTGACAGCAACTGTGCCTGAAGGCTTGCTTTCTGCTGTTTAAAAGGTTCGGGATCAAGACTGAATAAAACCTCTCCTTTTTTAACATGGTGATTGTTCGTGACACTGACTGTTTCGACACGTCCCTTTACCAGGGGAACGATCGGCGTGGATACATAATAGCTTCGGGCCAATTCAGAATAAGGATGATTATAGTTCATTAAAATAATTAGCGTTGAAATGATTATAACCCCACCCAGTACAGCTGTAGGAACGGTCCATTTATTCAATGGAATATGAAAAATTTTAAAAATTGCAAAGCAAATCGATGCATAGGTAAGAATGAGTAACAAATCCATCAAAACACCTCATTAGTTTTTCTTTTCTTTTTCCAGACTGTCAAGCCGTGCCTGCAATTCTTCGACAACCTCTGCTATGGAATGTCCGTCATTGTCACCTTTCTGACCTGTGTCGTTAAATCCCCAGCCACGGTCCGAACGATAGATAGTTGCCCAAATCCACAGAAATGGCCAGAGTACATGCAATGTAAGCAGGCTGACCCACCCTGCAACATGAATAGCATCCTGATGAGGGTGCTTCCTTTTTTTTGCGATTTCATATGGAATATCATGAATAATGATAACGCCATAAAATATTACGAGCGCAACAAAAATCAGTAGCCCCAGAGCAAAATAGTCAAGCATGTGAAGGTCCTTTAAATTATCCAAGAAACCGAGTGGAATTCATCCTAAAAAAATTTTTTTATTTCATGCCGGGATACGTTATCAGGATAAATATTAGCCTGGTAATTTTCTGGTTCATTAGCGGAGTTCAGTGTCATGATTATGGTGTTCCTGTACAAATGACCCGTTATAGAAATTATTCTGCATACAGATCCAGATGATTCAAAAGAGAAGTTTTTATATAAGGTTTTAGCATGTAAACGCATATGTACCTCGAATCAACTATAGGTGTTCCATTAATGAAAGGTTAGGTCATAATTAAGGAATGATGCGTTGATTTTATAACCACTTCTTTCATGAGGGATTATGGCAGCGGTTTTTTCTGTGTCACCTGGATAAAACCACCTGCGGGGGCGGATCCTTTTCGGTGCGTCTGACTACACTTACGAAATCGGTGGCATTGAGCGGCAGCAGGTCAGGGAGGGTGACCCAGTGACTTGCGGGATGAACGATGCTGGATCTGTGCATTTCCAGTGCGTGAGACTAAAACGTAGCTGTAGCGGTACTGCTGCAGGGAGCTAGTTTGGTGGCCAACTTTTATCTTAACATGCAATATTTTCCGTTTCCCAAACTGTCCCCTTGATGATTGGTATGTCTTTGCCTGACATGATGAACAGCTCCCTGAGCAGATCACCTAGCTGTCCACTGCAATACCACGGGCTTTGTCAGTCGGACGATTAAGCTGATAATGATCTTACCCCAGCCGTTCATGAGCTGCATGAACCACTGACGAAAGAACGATAAGAACTGACCAAGGACCGGAATTTATCTGCCACGCACTGTATCAATGAGCCTTGAGAATGGTGATGATTTGCGAATAATCCAGCCGAGCTAGCGAACGCAGAACTGATTTATTGAGAGTTTTAACGGACAATTCCGCGATGAGTGTCTGAATGAGCACTAGTTAAGCGAAAATGTTCACGCCAGGAAAACCAGTAATAACTGGCTGCCGGATGATAACCGGTGCCATCCACATTCAGCACTGAATTATCAGATGCCATCTGAATTTGCTGCAAGGTGGCGGAATGGGAAATGTGAAGGTAAACCAATCTACATTACAGCACATTTAGTTCCAGATTGTATTATGCAGAATTTAGGCTAAACATAATGAAGGGCTTAAAAGTAACCAGTGAAATACTCATGAGAACCAGCAAATTCAGTCAAAGCGTTTGGCTCATTTTATGTTTCCTTTGCTCAATGGCTATGGGGGTGGCCTCAACCTGGTATCAGATGCAAATGACGCTGTTGCATGAGTTGCGAGATCGTTTACATCAGGCAACTTCTAACGTTGACATCACGCTTTTTCACGGACAGTTAGCAGCAAATGCAGCTACTCCGTTGCTCGGCAAAGGCTGTGATGACAATGTTCTTACTGAAATCAGAACACTCGTTGCCACGATTCCTGACGTGCGTACCGTGAATCTTGTCGAAGGAAATGAAATATACTGTACCTCCGTATTTGGGGGGAGAAATTTCAGAATAAATACTGCTGATTACACCAATGGAAAGCTCTTGTTACTTAACAGCAATACAATGACGCCTTCACGCTCATTAATTATTTACCGAAATCCCGTTCAAAACGGCAACAGTGTGCTTGCCGGGATAGATGGTTATTATCTGTACAACATCCTTTATCTTCTTGAGAATGAGACACCGTTATATCTCATCGTCGGTAACAAAGCGATGAGCGCTCAGGGAATGGTGACTGATATCCCAAAACTGAAAGAGCCCCAGAGTCTAGGTTCAGAGCACTATAATTATACTGTTGTTGCAGATAAGGCATTTATTTATCAGTTTGCAACTTTCATTAGGCACGAAAAAAGCACACTGGCTGTTATTTTTCTTTTTTCAGTTCTCATAACGTTACTCTTCAGTCGCTATCTCATGTATCTAAACACAATAGAGTCACGTCTCAAAACTGCAATTAGGAAAAAGCAAATTATCCCGTGGATACAACCTATTGTATCTGCAAGTTATGGTCATTTAGTCGGTGGGGAAGTTTTATTGCGTTGGAATCATCCTCAACTAGGATTTATCCCTCCGGATCGCTTCATCGCTGCAGCCGAACAGAACGGTATGATCAACAGAATAACCCGAGATTGCTTTTCATACGTAGCGGAAGAGCTGGAAAAATGGACGTTTACTCACGAAGCGCCGTTTATCATCTGCTTCAATGTCAGTGCTGGCAATTTTGAAAATGACGAGATTGTGACGCTTTGTAAGTCATTTTATTCGCGGCTTTCGACGCATAACTTCCGTATTGTGCTTGAAATTACTGAGCGTGACTACATTGCACAGTCACCCCTGACAATACAAATCATTAACCAACTTAAGCAAGAAAATGTGCAGATATCTCTGGATGATTTCGGCACAGGGAATGCTAACTACAGTTATTTGTCTCTTTTCAAACCGGACTATCTTAAAATTGACAAGATGTTTACTTTAGGTATTAAAAACAATGAATTGTCGTCAATGGTTGTTGAAAATATTGTCACCCTTGCCAGTAAAGTCCACTGCAGTGTGATCGCCGAAGGCATAGAAGATAATGAGCAGAGACATATTTTGTTCAGTATGGGGGTGCCACTGTTTCAGGGGTATCTCTTCTCCCGTCCGTTACAATTCAGCGATTTTTTGTCATTTATGAAAACCTCTAGACCGAATCAACAAATTTGAGAATGTCGTCTTCATATAAGTGCGTTGCATTGATAAAAAGAAAGCGACTGACCTGCCCCCAGGATTAGATACAACCTTCAGTTAGTAATGTCGGTTGGTTTTTCTTCATATTTCCTGTTTCGCCAGTCCGTTGCGAATTCAGCTGGTGTCTGGTAACCCAGCGATGAATGGGGATGGCACTTGTTATAATCCAGCCGCCAGTCATTAATCGTTTTCCGGGCATGAAGAATATCGCTGAACCAGTGTTCATTAAGACACTCATCGCGGAATTGTCCGTTAAAACTCTCAATAAATCCGTTCTGCGTTAGCTTATCTGGCTGGATAAGCCGTAGTTCAACACTATGCTCAAAGGCCCATTGATAGAGCGCGCGGCAGATAAATTCCGGACCATGATCGGTTCTTATTGTCGCCGGATAGCCCCTAAACAGCGCGATGCTGTCCAGAATACGCGTGACCTGAACGCCTGAAATACCGAAAGCCGCGGTGATCGTCAGACACTCCTTCGTGAAATCATCCACACAGGTCAGGCACTTGATCCTCCGACCGTTGGCCAGTGCGTCCATAACGAAATCCATCGACCATGTCAGGTTCGGCGCATCCGGGCGCTGAAGCGGAAACCGTTCGGTTGCCAGCCCTTTACGGCGTCGTCTGCGTTTTACGCTCAGTCCATTAAGGTGGTAAATACGGTATACCCGCTTGTGATTGACGTGAAGGCCCTCCCGACGCAACAGCTGCCAGATGCGGCGGTAGCCAAAACGCCTGCGCCCCATTGCCAGCTCAGTGATGCGCCCTGATAAATGCGCATCAGCTGCCGGACGCTGAGCCTCATAGCGGCAGGTCGACAGGGACAAACCTGTAAGCCTGCAGGCACGACGTTGCGATAGACCGGTCGCATCATACATAAACGCAACGGCTTCCCGCTTCCGGCCTGTCGTCAGTACTTTCGCCCCAGAGCCACCTGAAGTGTCTCCTTATCCAGCATGGCTTCGGCAAACAGCTTCTTGAGGCGGGCGTTCTCCTCTTCAAGAGATTTAAGCCGCTTCACCTCAGGAACTTCCATGCAACCAAACTCCTTGCGCCAGGTGTATAAAGTGGCATCGGAAATGGCGTGCTTACGGCAGAGCTCACGGGCAGAAACGCCGGCTTCCGCTTCGCGAAGAATACTGATGATCTGTTCGTCGGAAAAACGCTTCTTCATGGGGATGTCCTCATGTGGCTTATGAAGACATTACTAACATCGGGGTGTATTAATCAACGGGGAGCAGGTCAGCCCTTTGGTGTCGCCAGAGTCATCGACCAGTGCAGCTTATAATTGAATGCGTACATTTTCCAGTTGCTGCGCGTTTATCTTACTCCCTCATCTCACAATTTTTTTGTGCGAAGAATTCCTTTAACACGCATAAGCTGAAATTATTTATATCTCTATTTTTTATATTTACGCGACCGTCAATATCATTATTTCAGGCGTTGCCAATTTAGGCTCATCTTTATAAAGTTAACACCTACAACTGCAGGGCAGCGCTACCGTCTTCCAATAAATACACCGCATAGGGTCTCTTTCTATTTCGTCCCGCATATTCTGGTGAGTATAAAAATAAGATTTGGCTATAGTACACACTCTACTTATTAAAATGTACGTTTGAAAAAGTAGACTCTCTCCGGTACGCTTTGGCGTATACTTTTCCCCGATTTTTCACGCAGCGCGCCGGACGCTTTCCGGCCCGGACGGAGCCCCGGATGACACTGATGCCTGACGATGAACCCGAGCAGCTCCCGCCACCGGCGGTCATTCCGCCTGATGTGGATTTCCTGCCGGCGCTGGTCGGTGCTGAAAGCCCGGTCGGTCCCGCCCGGGCCTACCTGTTTTCCCTCAATTCCCCCCGCAGCCGGCAGACCATGGCCTCGTTCCTCGGTATTGTCGCCGGCATGCTCGGCGCCGCGTCCCTGGAGTCCTGCAGCTGGGGCAGCCTGCGCCGTCATCACGTGATGGCCGTGACCGAGCTGCTGCGCGACACCGGCCGGGCCACGGCGACCGTCAACACCTATCTTTCGGCGCTCAAGGGGGTGGCGAAGGAAGCCTGGATGCTGAAGCTGATGGACGTGGAAAGCTTCCAGCACATCCGGGCGGTGCGAAACCTGCGCGGCAGCCGACTGCCGCGCGGCCGGGCCCTGCCGAATGAAGAAATCCGGGCGCTATTTGGAGCCTGTGAAACTGATAGTTCCAGTATCGGCATCCGTGATGCGGCGATGCTGGCCGTCATTCTCGGCTGCGGCCTGCGCCGTTCGGAGGCGGTAGGGCTGGATTTGAGTGACGTTGTAACAGATGAGCGGGCGCTCCGGGTGCTGGGTAAGGGAAACAAGGAGCGGCTGGCCTATATGCCGGCGGGCACCTGGCAGCGGCTAAGGACGTGGATCGATGACGTGCGGGGAGAAAAAGACGGGCCGCTGTTCAACCGTATCCGCCGCTTTGACACCCTGACGAACGACCGGCTGACCGACCAGGCGGTGTATCACGTCCTGCAGGTCCGCCAGCGCCAGGCGGGGATTACGAAATGTGCCCCGCACGATTTAAGGCGAACTTTTGCCACCGCCATGCTCGATAATGGCGAGGATCTCATCACGGTAAAGGACGCGATGGGGCATGCCAGCGTCACCACCACCCAGCAGTACGATCGCCGCGGCGAAGCGCGCCTGCGCACGGCCCGCGACCGCCTGAATCTGACTGACATTTAACATCATGTTAAGTTAATAACTTAACAAGAAACCCGTAACAGTAATGCCGGTGGCAGCCGTGCTGCTGTCATATCCGGATACTGTCTGAACAGAGGAGGCGGAACTCCGGACTACGCTGCTTCCCCTGTTGCGCAGTCTGAAGGACGTCTTCATCTTTTCCCTTCGGTAAACGGCCAGCTGGCTGCTCCGCTTTGTATCCCAATACCGCTACCGGTGTCTCAGGCCGGATACCAGAGATAACTCACTGATTAGGTACTAGTCATTAAAAAATAGTTTCGCTTAGGAACCGCCTGGTCTGATAACCTGTTGCCCTTTTTCTGGTGCAACCTGTGACCCCGGGCGGGGACATATTATTGATGGAGATCGTAATGCCCGTACTTTTCAGGATGAGGGTAATCCCCCTGGTTTTACTTCTGGCACTCGTTTTTGCATTCTTACTTAACTGGCCGGTGTTGCTGCATTTCTACGATATCCTGAGCCGTCTTGAACATGTGAGGGCGGGGTTCGTCATCTCCATTCCGTTTGTGCTGGTTGCAGCGCTTAACTTTGTGTTTATGCCCTTCTCGGTTCGCTACCTGCTTAAACCCTTCTTTGCCCTGTTGCTGGTCACCGGTTCGGTGGTGAGTTACGCCACACTGAAATATAAAGTGATGTTTGATCAGTCCATGATCGAAAATATACTGGAAACAAACCCACAGGAAGCGCATTCCTACCTGAATGGCTCACTGGTGCTGTGGCTGGTCTTTATGGGCATTCTTCCGGCTATCCTGTTGTTTTTGATTAAAATTGAATATACAGACAAATGGTACAAAGGGGTTGCCCACCGGCTGCTTTCCATGCTCGCTTCGCTGATCCTGATTGCAGGTGTTGCCGCTCTGTATTACCAGGATTATGCTTCTGTCGGGCGCAATAACCCGACGCTGAACAAAGAAATTATCCCGGCAAACTATGCGTACAGCACTTTCCATTACGTGAAGGATACCTATTTTACGACGAAAATGCCTTTCCGGACGCTGGGGGATGATGCAAGGCGCGTTACCCGGAATGGTAAACCCACGCTGATGTTCCTGGTAATTGGCGAAACGGCACGGAGCCAGAATTTCTCCATGAACGGCTACCCGCGTGACACAAATGCCTTTACCAGCAAAATCGATGGCGTTATTTCGTTCAGGAATATGCGTTCCTGCGGCACGGCGACCGCAGTCTCGGTGCCCTGTATGTTCTCGGATATGAACCGGACGGATTACGATGGTAAAAAGGCTGCCGGCAGTGAAAATGTCCTCGACATTGTGCAGAAAACGGGGGTTTCGCTGTTGTGGAAAGAAAACGATGGCGGGTGTAAAGGCGTATGCAGCCGTATCCCGACTGTCGAAATTAATCCCGGTATCAGTAAAAAACTGTGTGACGGTAAAACCTGCTATGACGATGTTATGCTGGAAAACCTGGATACCGAAATCGGCAAAATGGCCGGAGACAAGCTGATCGCCTTCCATATGATTGGCAGCCATGGACCGACCTATTACCAGCGTTATCCGGCAGAGCATCGTCACTTCATGCCGGAATGTGCGCGCAGCGATATCGAAAACTGCACGCAGGAACAGCTGGTTAATACCTACGACAATACCATTCGCCACACCGACTATGTGTTAGCGCAGATGATTGAAAAGCTTAAGCAATACAGCGAACAGTACAACACCGTACTGCTGTATGTGTCCGATCACGGCGAATCTCTGGGAGAGAGCGGACTGTATCTGCACGGTACCCCCTACAAACTGGCACCGGATCAGCAGACGCACATCCCGATGCAGCTCTGGATGTCGCCAGACTTCATTGCTGCTAAAAATATTAACGCCGCGTGTCTGCAGCATAATGCCGTTAACAGGACATATTCCCACGATAACCTTTTCGCGTCCGTACTGGGGCTCTGGGACATCACCACCGGGGCCTATCTTCCGGAAAGCGACCTGTTCCGCGAATGTCGTGGATAGCCTACATACTCGGGCGATTTCCGGAAACAAACAGCCTGCTGCAGGAAATTATAAAATTTTGCTGACGGCGTGCATGCCGTCAGCGCCTGTTTGCCTGCTCCCGAAGCAGGCATTTTTTTCCCTGAGTCGACCTGTCTGACATACATCGCCGCGCTTACCCACACCCTTATCCCCCGTTCCTGTGGATAAACCTTACAAAACGGATCCCCGTTTCTGGTGCCTTCGGGCGGCAGAATGACCGGTTGCCTCTCGGCCAGTGCGCGGGCCCGTAGTATCTCTGTCCCTGGCGTCATACCGGATGCCTGCTTGCCGTCTGCATTATCCTGACGGATGGAGCCGTCCATCATAAACCTGCCGGGTTCAGTACGGACGGGTGCCATCGCATTTACGATGAAGACAAAATGTGACTCTGATTATCCCGTTGTGCTTACTGGCCGATCGGGGATCTCTTTTCTGATACACTGTGTCAGCTCAGGGACCGTCTGGCAGGTGACCATATGCACATGAATCCGTTGCTGGTATTAATTATTACCGTCATGATAGTGACGGCTGTCCTGTCACTTTTTCATGAGGGCGAAGGTCTCGCAATACTGGATCTGCTCTGGAACAGATAAATCCGGGCGCCCGTTCACTCCGTTATTATCCTGAGTGGCCATCCTCTTACCGGTCCGTAATCCTTCTCCTGCTGCTGTGAACCCTGAGGGATGCGGTCGTCCCTGGCTGGCTGCACGTCAGGCCTGTGTCAGTAGATCGTCATATCCAAGAAGATAAGCTGCTTTCCTAAGGTAGAGCTAATCTGGCGTTCGTAGAGTGAACTCATCACACTGCTGAACAGGGCTGCAAAATGATGACTCACTCCAGAACCACAGGGCTCAGTAAGGTGCCGGAAGTCACCTTTTTCTTCTGGCTCATCAAAATGATGTCCACCACCGTAGGTGAAACCTTCGCCGATTATTTAAACATGGATCTCGGCTGGGGCTTGACTTACACCACCCTGCTGACCTGTTTTTTATTTGTGGTTGTCCTTGTATTCCAGATGCGCGCGACGCGTTATGTGCCGGCGCTTTACTGGCTAACGGTACTGCTCATCAGTGTGTTCGGCACGCTGCTGACGGACAACCTGACAGACCATTTCAGCGTGCCTCTGTCTTTATCCACTGGGGTGTTTGGTTCGCTGCTGATCCTGACTTTCGTACTCTGGCATAACGAAGAGAAAACCCTGTCAATTCATAGTATCACCACCCGTAAACGCGAGATGTTCTACTGGGTGGCCATACTTTTTACCTTTTCTCTGGGTACCGCCGCGGGTGACTGGCTGGCGGAAGGCATGGATCTTGGCTATCTGAATGCCGCAGCACTGTTCGGCGCACTGATTGGGCTGACGGCGGCGGCTTTTTATCTGTTCAGGGCAAACAACGTGCTCTGTTTCTGGATTGCCTATATTCTGACGCGCCCCTTCGGGGCTTCCTGCGGTGATTTGCTGTCGCAGCCTCCCGGGAACGGGGGGATTGGTCTGGGCGCGACGGGTACAAGTATTCTGTTTTTGCTGGCCATTCTCAGTCTGGTAGGCTATCTGACTTTCCGCGATAAAATGCAAATGTCGGAAAAATAGCGTCTGCCGGACCTGGCAGATCATACCGGTCTCCGTGATCCCGGACTGCTGAAAGACAGATGAAAAAGTTGATGATCCTGGAGATTATCCTGATTGTGCTGACATTCCTGCTGCATCCCGATATCTGCCGCGATGCAGCGTATTATTTGCAGGAACTGGTTTTACTGTTGTCACGCAGATAGTGCCGGAAAGCTCTGTTTGTCCGGAGCCCTTTTTCAGAAACTGGTTTGGCCATGCCTCGTCAGTGCTTATCCTGAGTGGTTCCTGAACCCGTCCGGCGTGTATACGTCAGCACTCGTTTAGCCACCACGCAGTATCCCGTCCTTTCCCACGTCCCTTTTCCTTTCGCCCCGGTTACCGGGGAGTTGCTTCGCCGGGCGGATGTCGCCATGTATGCAGCAAAAAAGGCTGGTCGTGATCTGGTGGCTGTCAGCAGCCGTGACGGGATTCACTTCTGTGATAAATCAACAGATGACCAGGTCCCTTCCCTCCCGTAAAAGTGGTGCGGTAGATTGTGTATTAAGGGCGGGGACAGTCCACTCATTTACATCTCCAGAACCGCAAGCAGGGGCTGAACGCAGGCGAACAGGAAATCCGGTAGTGTATCTGACCTAAATCAGGGAAGGTGCTCTGGTAATAAACCCGTCTGGTTAATTCTGCACTAAGGCAGGTTCTGTACTTTGCCGGCATCTTGATTCCTGGGTGCCTCTAAGCTAAAGGCGGGAAGATGCTGAACTGTATGCGTTGAGTCGTTAATTTTCCCTTCTTGATCGTGTGGTCGCGATAACTGTCAGTATATTCCTTGGCTCCGGCGGGTATCCGGTAACACGAGACAACAACGGACGTTATTTCGACTAAAATATCTCAAAGAACCTGAAATAAATTATACAGGACGCAACGTTATGGACATTGTGTTTGAAAAAATGATCATGACATTATTGCTTGCTTTGTGGCTCTGGTTGTTCTGCAGCATGTACAGAGAGTGGTGGAAAAAAAAACAGTGCCAACACGGCTATTGCAGAAGCCGATGCCAGGGAGAAACGCAAATGGCGATATGTCATATGGGGATGGAGAATGTTCCAGCTCCTGTGTCAGCTGTATCTGGCTACGCTGGTTCTCCGATTCGTACTCTCATAATGAAAGGCCCTGCGGCCGGCCAGGCAAGCAGTGTCAGCCTGCTGGCAAATCCGCCGGCCATCACTTTGAATAAGAGACTGCGTACCGGGCAGGACGTTTTTTTGTGACCCGTAATAATACCTTGAAATGCATAAAAATAAATTTCAAGGCCGGAAACGTAAAGACACATACCAATCTTAACATCTTGCAAGCTTGTTAAGTCATTCCTGAAATCTTCAGCATATTAATTTCCCTGTGAACCACAGATGCCGCATACGGGATGCTGATTATTTATCAGGCATTGATAAGGCGTCTGAACAAGAGTTGCTTAATATCCTGTTTGTGCGCAAGTATCGCGTGTGTCGTGACGACAGAATTTTCTGCAGAGTAAATGACGCGGTATCCGTTTGCCGTATTACATTCACGATATTTTGAGACACCCATTTTAAGCAGTTCCGGACAACTCTGACAGCCATAGGGGTAAAGACTCACGCGCTGCTCATACTGATCCAGTATTTCGGCCAGGACGGGAGCAGGGTCAACGTCTGACTGTGTAAGGTGAGATGCGATCTCTGACAGGCAAATTCTCACTGTTTCCGTGTATTCAATTTTAACGACTTTTTTTTCCATTTTTTCACCTTAAGCGGAAAGCCTCCTTACAATCCCTCAAGCAACTGATCTCTGGTAAGCACTTTTCCTTCCACTCTGTCCTGTTCAGATAGCGTCAGCAGTTTAAGAAGTGCTATGGCATTTTCCCGCTTCTGTTGCTGGTCATAGGACTCAATAACGTAAGCTGGTACACCATTCTGGGTAACCAGGATAGGCTCCGAGAGGTCCAGGGATGCTGCATTTTTTTTTACGAAAGAGATTGTTTCAACTTTCATTGTGGGGGCCTTGTCGTTAAATCAGGACTTAATATAGTCTAAATTTAGTCCAACTGCAATTTGACCCTTATGATTTGACTGCGCTCAACACGGCATCACGAAGCCATTCCGCTGAAAATCCGAGTGAGGGTCATTGTCACCGGGAGGCTTTTCTTATCGCGGCCTGTAGTCTGTCAGCGGTAACGGCTTCCGGGAAAACCGTGATGGTGTCGGGAGTCGCCCCGCTAACGGGCATGACGATGATCCCCGGCGTTCCGGTGAGTCCCAGCGCCTCTGCCTGGTTACTGTTTTTCTCAAGGGACGCGGTATGGTCGCCAGGAGCCGGGGCGGCCAGTCCCGCCTTTGACGCTGCCCCGTGAATATCCTGCGCCGTCAGTTTGCCTTCATTATGGCCGGTGGCGTAGATGGCATTGTGATAGGTGATATAAGCCTGCGGCCCTTTCTGTTGCCAGACCGTCAGCCCCTGCTGCGCTGCCTGAAGTGAAGCTTCCCAGCGACCACCAAATATTGGCCACTCCTTAAAGAGGTAGCGGACGTCCGGCTGCGCTTTCATGACCTTCTCCAGCTCCGGCGCGAAGCGGCTGCAGAACACGCACTGGTAATCAAAGAATTCAATCACCGCGACCTTTGCATTATCAGGCCCGTAAACCGGGGTGTCCGGATCATGCAGAAGGTTCGCCTGATTCTCCATCACGCTGAGTGCAAACATCTTCTGCTTACGTGCTTCCTGCTGTTCCTGCAGCTTACGACTGACCGTCACCAGTATCTCCGGGTGCGACACCAGGTAGTCAGCAGCGATTTCGCCGATACGTGCCTCCTGCTCCGGGCTGAATACCGGCTGAGGGGCCGAAGCGTGTGCCGTTGAAATTAAGCCAATGTATGTTGTAACTATTAATGCGGCTAACTTGTTTGCTTTCATTGCCTGATTCTCTTGGTTTAAAAGGGGATTAGCGTTCTTTCTGAATGGTACGGGTAAGGGTCTGTTCTTCACGCTCCGGCATGCGGCCGCGCTCAGTATTTTCTGCCGCCCTGAGCATGTCGCGTTCCGCGTTTGCCAGATCTGCAATCACACGTGATGCCCGCGACAGTTCACCGGCGGTCTTGTCAGCACCTTCCAGCTCGTTTCTGACGTCTGCAGCGGCTTTTATTTCCTGTCCATCGGTGTTTTCCTCACCTCTGACCCTGGCGATCACATCCGCATCCGGGTTGAGTGGTTCCGGTTTACGCGGGTTAATGTCTTCCGGTTTCAGTCTGATCACCTCTTCCTGTGGAACTTCCGCCAGCAACGACTCCGGCTGCCTGCTACGTCCGGCTTCTTCATTGCGAACCTGGTCTGCCAGCATTTGCTCGCGCAGCTGCTGTACGTTCTGTTCGTCCGTCAGCGTGGAGACAATACCCGGTGACACATCCTGTTTTGTCCCACCGCTTACCTTAAGCAGCCATGCTGAAGGCGGTTCATCACCGGTCTGCCAGACCACGCCGTCCTTAGGATGATTTCGTACTGCATCGAGTGCAGCCGTCAGGTCGCTGGCCACAATCGTGTTTCCGGACTGACTCCGCTGCAGCACGGCGCCACGGGCACGCTCTGTCATGACCATCCGGGTCTCACCCTGCGTCATCCGTCCTTCCGGGCTGGCAACCAGGGAAACCAGGGCCAGGCCCGCACTCCTGCCATTGTTGTCATACACCGGCAGCGCCAGCGCCGGTTCAGGAAAGCGCCGGGTGGCCGGGATGATTTTTGCCGTCAGTGACGCATCCTGCATGCCCTGATGGCGCACCCAGGCGCGACCGATGGCCGTTTTATTCACCGGCTGCCCCATTGCCCAGATGGCTTTCGCCTGTTTGCGCTGCGTTTCTGGCGCCAGCGCATCGTGCGCAGTTTTGATATCACGCTCCGGCGTTTTTACCGCCTTAACCCAGTCCGCTTTCCCGTCGGTGTATATCTGGACGTGCTCTTTCACGCGTGAGGCTGAAATATAGAAGGCACGACGGGTAGCCAGTGCCTTACGCCCGTCTTTCGTGCCCTCAAGCGCAATGACATAATCACTGCTGGCCCCCTGTGCACCGTACCCGGTGACAGCCCAGCCGTAGTCGATATGCTGCTGCGCCCGGACATTCTCCGGATTGATGGTGACGTGACCGTTTTCCCCCTTCAGACGGATATTCCCCGACTCGCTTATCGACTCCACCGTATAGCGCTGGTTGGCCATCTGACCCTGTTCGCGATCGGTCGCCGTGAACTTAAGCAGATCGCCGGTGCGAACCTCAATCTTGCTGCGGCGAAACAGCTGCACGTCACCGGTGATCAGCTCCTTCGGTGAAACCAGACCAATCTTCCCCTCCTCATCTCGTACTGCCACCGTTCTGCCGTTAAGGTCAACGGCCACCACATCCTGGTAGCGGTCACCGCGTTTAACCACCATTCCCGGCTCCCAGGCCTCTGTTTTATTGAACGCATGGCGGGTATGGGTGATTTTATCGAGCACAGGCACCTTAATGGCCTTCTCCCCCAGTTCTCCCCGCTCAGCCAGCGTGGCATGAATGCCGGCATTTATCGCCTTACGGTCGGCGTTCAGCTGCGCAATGATGAGCGTGCGGGACCGTGCCTCTGGTGTCCGGCCCGTCCAGTCAGCAACGATATCGATAACTGGCATCTCCGTTTCCTGAATGGCACTCCCGGGGAGCCTGGCTGAATCGCTACGCGCCACACGGTCAGCCGGCTGGTTTTCTATCCGCTGCAGGGCAGCATCGATCCGGTTATCAATGATGTCGTGAACGGCACCGCGCAGCTGCAGATCTTTCTGGCGGACGATTTGCTTCATGATGGCCACATCCATCGGGCTGCGCTCCTGCATCAGCTTAAACGGCGCGCCCACGTCGACCGCTTCAAACTGATCGATATCCCCAATCGAGACCGCGCGACCGCCGCCGCTGGCAATGGCCTGGAACAGTGCCGCCGTATCCTGGTTGCCTGCCATTGAGGACTCATCGATAAGAAAAACCTGTCCTTTATAGTCAGGTTTCCCGCCTGCGGCCGTCACCTGGTCATGCTCAACGACAAAAGATTTGATGGTCTGCGCCCGGACACCGACGTCGCTCATTTCTTTCACCGCCTGGTGCGTAGGAGCAAGCCCCGTCATCACCGGACGAACATCCGCCGGCAGGGTCTCCAGTGCAGATATCACCGCCTTCAGCTGCGTGGTTTTCCCCACGCCGGCATAGCCCTGAATCCCGATAAACTGATCTGTGGTACCCAGCACCAGGGTGGTCGCCTTTTTCTGGCCATCGGTGAGTCCGTTCAGCACTGCCTCCGGTACCTGTTCCAGCAACGGCTGCTGCGTACCTTTTCCTTCGTCCACCACGCGCAGAATGGCTTTCTCCATCTCCCAGGTGGACCGGGACACCAGTACCGGCTCTCCCCCTGCGGATACGGACAACAGCTCGCCATTTTTAATCATCGCGCCAATTTCATTCCCGATGGCCTCGAGGTCGGGATGATATTTCTGCGCTTCCGCCGCCAGCTTAAGCTCGTTGATCACCACGGTGCGCTGGTCGTTAATGGCACGCCACACGGCCAGGCCCGCGTCCGTCCGGACGCGGTCATGCAGTGAATCAACCGCCTGACTGACGTCCTGGTGACCGCTCAGGTTTCTGACCAGCTGCACAGGAGAGGCATTGGTCTTCATGCGCTGCAGCCGGGCTTCAGCCCGGTCCTGCACTTCGGCGGTGAACACTTCCGCCCGGTGGCCACTCTGTGCCAGCGAGTTCATGGTCTGGGTCGATATGTCGCGGCTGTTGAGCGCGGCCAGTACCACGCCGGTGTCATTATCCCGTCCGCCCGGCGCGGTCACGTAAGCATGTGACAGATAGAGCGGCTGGTCTTTTGGCAGCGTCAGGGTGTCTTCCCCCCGTTTCACCTCAATCCCCTTTTCACTTATCCCGGTCACCTCAAGACGATCTTTGGCCTTCAGGCTGTGCTCGCGGTCGCCCGCCACGGAAAGCAGTTTTTCGCCGGTGGCCACGCTGAGGGTTTCACGGCTGAAGAGACGCCAGTCAGCGCTGATATCACCGATTTTCATCCGGGTCAGCACGCCATCCCCGTCGATGAGCGAGAGGACTCGCGTGTCCTCATGCACCCGGTCAATTACATAGGACTTACGCTCTTTTGCGTCCGTGCGATCTTCAAGCACCATGCCGGGACGGTACGAACCTGACATGCGACGGGTTTTGCTGTCGAGCCACACAGGCTGCCGGGCCTCTATCTCCACGCCATCGCGGCCCAGCTGCCCTGCGTTCTGCAACGCCTCACGTACCAGGCCCGTCAGCTGTGCCTGTTCACGTTTGCCGACCACGACCGCGGTGACGTTATCAGTTCCTCCGCTCAGCTCTGCAAACCGGTTGGCCAGCGCCTCGTAACGGTCGCGTTTGTTCGGAATACTGACCACTTCGGCTTCCAGCCCGGGTGCCGGCTCAGTGCGGCGGGAGCGGGCAACCCCCGCGGACTCCAGTACGGACATGGCATTACCGTTCGCCTGACGCCCGGCACTGTCGAGAAAGACCAGCTGTGCGTCCTGCGCGCGCGCTTCGCCCAGCAGAACCAGCGTCTCCTTTAGCCCCAGACGCTCTGCCCCTTCGATAATCAGCGTGCTCTGGGGTTTAAGGTGGAAATCACCGCTCAGAACATGCTGCCGGCTGATAATCCGTTCACGAAAATCGTCGGATTTTGCCAGCGAAATGGCGCGCTCGGCAGAGCTGGCCAGCACCTGCACGTCACGACCGTTCGCGCCGGCAATACCGGCCAGCTGCGCGGTCAGGTCACGGATGCCCGCCACGCCTGACGGGGCATTCATCAGAACCAGGGCGTCCTTCTCCACAACTTCAAGCGCCGCCGGCGCGTACTGCGCCGGGCGGGTGAAACTGACGACTTTTGTGGATTTGAGATGCTCCTGACTCAGCGCCTGGATTGAGAGTTCATCCAGCAGGTGAATACGGGAGGTGAAAACCCCTTTTTCACTGTCCAGCGGCACAATCATGCCGTCCTTCAGCGCTGCATCGATGGCCACACGAATATCCTTAATCTCCGGCAGCCGTTCACTCAGCTCAGCGGTGGTCATCATCAGCTCGCCAAAGGTGAAGCGCGTTTTACTGTCGCTGAGCTGCGAGATGGCCAGCCGGACAGCCTCAGTCAGTTCCGGGCGGGGTATTTCAGTGTCCAGCTGCGCTGCAGGAAAGCTCCTGGTCGCCGGCGTCTTTTCGGGACCGGTCTGTGCCGGCTGACTCAGCGTGTCAGTCTGTTGTGGTACTGGCTGACGGGAGAGGCTCTCCCGTTCTGCGGGTTGAGCAGGTGTATCGACGCTCTTTTCTGCCCTGGACGACGTCTGCAAAGAAGCCTGTTCAGGCACGGCGGGAACCGCTTTAGCCTGGTGATCTCGTTCCGGCTGAGGCGCGGTCTCACGAAGACCTGCATCACGCGGCACCACGCTTTCCTGATACGCCTTCAGGTCAAATCCTTTCTCCTTCATCTGTCCCAGCCAGCGTTCCATCAGGCGCATCCTCGAAGGGTCGACTTTCGCCCTGCGGGTGTCTTTGGCAGCCACATCCCGGCTGCGCAGCGTGGCTTCAGCCCCCACGGCCCCCTGAATTTCCCGGCCCCGTGAGGAATACTCGTCCCTGACTTCTTCCGGAACGCCCTTGATTTCCCACATGCCATGCTTGCCTACTTCTTCCACTTCATGACCGAGCGCTTCAACCCGCTCGCGCAGCGCGCTGCGATAGATTTTGCCGAGCGTGACCTGATGCTTCATGACGGTTTCGATAAAGCCGGCGTTATGGATATAGTCCGTGGCCAGGGCTTTCCATTTGCCCGCATACTCCGTCATGTTGGCAATCAGGAGATGGGTGTGCAGCTGAGGATCAAGATTGCGCGAGGTATCATGCGTATAGGCGGCCGCCACCATCTTGCCGGTGTGTACGATGGACGTAACGCCGTCTTTCGTGTCGCGGGCCGAGATGAGCTTCTCCACATAGCCAGCCGCCACGCGGACGGCATGGTTATGTGCTTCCACCATTTCTTTATCGTTGCCGATGAGCGCCAGAATAGACACGCTCTTGGGAGCTGAAAAGGTCAGGTCATGGCCCGGGCGGTGGACGTGCTGTCCGTTAATCTCCTTGCCAAGCCGTGAGCCGTCCGGCAGACGGCCCTCAAGAACGGCCGTCAGATCATCGCCACGGACGTTGCCCTCCAGACCCAGCTCTTTTGCCCCCTCTCCCATCCAGAGGCTCTGCAGGCTGCCCAGAAAATAGTAGTTATCGGAATTGCTGTAGTAGCCTGCAGCCTCGCCGGCTGACGCTACTGGGGCGACTGACATCATAGGTCATGCTCTCTGTCGTAATAGTGATGGTCGTTTTCGTCGTAACCCGGATCGTCCGCGTGACGGTGAATTAAAATGTTCTCTTCTTCCTTCGCCAGCTGCCGGCTCGTCCGGTGTGCTTCATCCGGGGTCTGCGGTGTCACTGACTTCCCAGCCGTCGTCAGACTCAGGCCGCCGTCTGGCAGTGCTGTCACCTTCATATCCAGGTTCATTGATTCGCCCGCATTCTCGCTGGTCTGACCTTCTTCTCCGCCTGAGGTCGCTCCGGTATTGAGCCGCCGTTTCAGCATCCCCAGCGCGCCGGCTGCAGCAGGCTCGCTGGGAGCATCCAGCTGGGTTCTGCTGCGGATTTTTTGCAGTGCTGCAGGTATTTCCGGTTTGAGGGGCGCAGTCTCTTTTTGACGAGTTACTGCAAGAGGAGAAGACCGAAGTGAAACGACGTTGTCTTTTTTGTCTTCGGTGACAGGGTCTGTCACCGTGCTGTAATGTTCAGTTACGACTTGCGTAACCACAGGCTCTGTTGGCGATGTGACGGGCTCCCTGGCTGGTACTGGCTTCCGTTCAGGTGCAGCGCTGCGCGAAGGTTTATTTTCTTCCGACGGAGTACGCGCCACTTTTTCGACGGCCGGTGTTGCCGGCGAGCCGGATACCCCTGCAGAAGAAACCGGAGCCGTACCCTCAGCTGCAGATGATGTCTCGCTCCCCTTCTCCAGCACTTCATCACCGGTTGGGAACGTCAGACCGGCAGCTGCCGCTGCGCGCTCGTTCTCCTGAATAACCCTCTCAAGCTCCGGACTGAGCGCATCACGGATATTGCGCTCAATAAGGCCAGCATGACGTTTTTTGAATGGACGATATTTCAGCTTCAGGCGGACGACCGGATACTCACCCGGGAGTCGCACGTAGAAGTTGAGGTTTGGCAGACGCATGATCTGCTCGTAGTCGACAATCGGGTTATTCACCTCGTCCTTGCCAAGGGACACACCGTCACGCACCTGGTCCAGACCGTAGCTGTTCTGCTCACGGATTTTGCGCTTACGCTGGTTGCCCAGCTCCTTTTGCACCACTTCGGCCATCTCGGCGCTCGGCGAACGGCCGTACATACGGGTGTTCATCAGGTCAAAGATGCTTCTGGCAAGCTCGCGGCCGTAAACGTGAACCAGCTGCGCCATGTTCTGCATGCCCAGAACAAAACACCCGCCGAATTTACGCGCTTCCGCCAGCGTTTCAGCCAGTTCCGGGATGCGCTGAAGGCTCGGGGCTTCATCAAGAATGAACCACACGCGGCGCTCGCTGTTTTCACCCATGCTCTGCAGTAACAATGTGGCCAGTGACACCCAGAGTGAAATCAGTGGTCGCACACTCTTGCGGTGTCGGGCCTGAGTGGAAATAAACAGCCAGCTGTTGTCATAACGCTCCTGCGTCATCCACTCCCGAATGGTGAAAGGTGGTTTGGTGCCGTCATCCAGCCCCTGAAGAAACCGCAGCGCTTTGGCGTAGTTGGTCACCACCGAGCGAATGGAGATTGCTGTTTTCTCGATCTTCTCCTCAACCAGGTTGGCTGAAGGCGTATTGACCAGATATTCACGTAAACTTTTCATGCTGAGTGACAGCAGGGTTTTGAGAAACTTCTCTATACTCCTGTCCGGGTCAACCGACATACGTATCGCGAGGTCAGCGCAGATGGTCCGTGAACTTGAAACCCAGAATGGATCGGACTCCCCTTCCACCGGAATGAGGCTGGCGGCCAGGTTGTCATAATCGACTGCATCAATACACTCACCCCACATCTGCCAGTTGGCACAGCGTTCGTCGTGGGCATTCAGGATGAAATCGGTGGACGGGTTGTAATGGGTTTCGGTAAAGGTACAGCCGGAGTCGTAGATGATGGCCCGATCACCACGTTTGCGTATGTAGTCCAGGAGCCAGCGGATGATGGTTGATTTACCCACGTTAATGGTGCCATGCATGAGGAAGTTCATTACCTCAGCCCGTTTAACCATGTGTAAATCAGCCACCCGCAGATCGGACAATTCACCGTTTTTACGTAGCAGCTTATTCACTTCAGCAGGTTTATCGGTCAGCTGCATACCGGAAATATATTCGTCTTCACTTTCCTTACGACCGATATTGGCGATAAACCATGTCACGGCGATAAACACCACCATACTGAACAACCCACTGGCGCCGGCCGCCCATTGCAGCTCAGTCAGGCACTGGTCACCCATAGCCTGCATGTACGGGTCCGCATAGATCTGCGGCAGGGTCATTTTGAGCACCATCATCGTCGCCGTTGGCGCATACCAGTAGTGGACGTCGTAAATTTTTGGCGTCCCCGTTGCCGGCATCAGATCGATAAAACTGCTGTTGATACTGGCGAACCACCACAGGGAGCCGTTATCAAGGGCTTCCTGTGGAATTCGCCAGAGAAAAATGGCGGTAGTCAGCACGGCGAACAGGATGAAGATCCAGAATCCTATCCAGTTGTTCACCTGAATGAACATGCGCCAGCGGTAGGCGGTCATCTGCCCGCCCTGGGTTAGGTTTTTTCCTGCGAAGCTCATAGAGTGTTGTCCGGCCGTTATCGCATCACCTGTTTGGTGATGTGTGTTATCAGGGGAGAAACGTTGAAAAGGGTGATGAATTACGTGATAGCGCGAGTGGGAAAACGTCGGGTTATTACATCAGACTCAGTTCATATCTGGCCTGCTGACATCCGTCCTCCCAGTCCTGTGCATTAATGTATTCAGCCATAGAACGGACTGAGGAGGCCACATCCTTATAAACCGCTGAATGCCACTCCTGGGGCTCCAGACCATATAGAGTGAATTCATAGCCAGCCCAGCCAGCAATGATGGTCATTCCCTGCCCCTCAGGAAGTGAACCAAATACATTCATAAAAGCCCTCGCTACCATCAGCTCGCTTTCCAGATGGATAAGCGACCAGAATTCAGCTGAGTAATCTGCATGTTCATATATCTGATGCATCATGATGGACGAACTCCTTTGAAATTAAGGACGCAACGCTCGCCGCAGACAGGGCTGCGCCAGGCGCAGTTATGCGAGGAAGCGTAATTACTGGTAACTGACAGAAAGCACTGACGCACCCTGCCCGGAATGAACACGGTTAAAAATAAGCTGTGAGGGAGAACGGCTGCGACGATCGCCGCAGCCGCGGGTATTACATGATGCCGGCGATGGACTTGGCCAGCTGCGCTTCCAGGACAGGTTTTGCCTCTTCAAACTTGAGGTTCACCTTGTTGGCGTTGGATACCACACGAGTCTGGTATTTAGCACGGTTGCCCTGCTCCGTGCTGGTCTGCAGCTTAATACCTGACGTGCCCTGTTTCAGGGCGGCGATATTGTCGGTAGTGACGGCTGCTTTGCTACGCTCGGAGATTTGCAGATCGGTCACCATCGTGTAGTTAACGTCTTCGACCATTGCATCAGCAGCCATACCAATCAGCCCGGTGGCCAGCCCTACACCCAGCGTTGCGCCAGCAGACGACGAGTTATACGCCGTAATACCCGCGCCCAGTGCCGCACCCATTGCCGCACCTTCATACCCGGTCTTGAGGAAGCCCTGGGCATCACGTAGATCCATTTTCTCGGCTTTCAGCACGTTTGCCTGAATCCAGTAGTAGGCCGTGTCCGGAGAGCTGGAGACGCGGTAACCTTTCGCGGCCAGTTCATTTGTAATCTGTGCCTGCAGACCAGACATATCCTTGTCAGAGGTATTACGGATCTGCAAATAAACAGTCTTCTCTGATGATGGCTCCAGCCAGATGGTTTCACTCATCTGGGTTTTGACATCGAGGTTACGTTTCTTCACCGCTGTGGACATGGCACCACAACCAGACAGAGCGAGAGTAGACGCGATCAGACCAACAACGGCTAATTGTTTTAATTTCATGAATTCATCCTGTGCATAGAAAAACGTCCCCGTTAGCGAGATATAGCTAACAGAGACGTTATCGGCTGATTTGAAAGGGAATTTAGGTTAAATAGATGGCTTACTTAGATTACGATAAAAATTAAGGGGGCCAATGCCCCCCCTTACTCTCAGTATCCCCGGTTAGGGTCATACGTATTTGAAGGTTCGTTGAAGTTTGTTCCCCAACTGTTTCCGTGTATATCCAGGCCAGAGATGCCACCAACCATTGGCATTCCTGATGCAGGGTTCACCGTTATTCCATTACTGAACGAATCGTTGAAGGAAGTATTTAAAGGAACAGGGGTTATACCGGCATCCTGGATACTCATTTGGCTGCCTGAAAAGCTGATAATTTTGTTGTCACTAGCGCTAAGGCGTTGAGCCTCATTATCTGGTAACACATGAGCTATCCCGTTCCGGATAACGTATATCCGCCCATTATCTTCATCCTTAAGAAGGGTATTATCCTTGTAAGTAATAGGCCGCAATACTGCTCCCACTAGGATAAAAGCTATTAACGAGTGAACAGCTATGCCTGCTATTAAAGCACTTTCTGTATCATTGCCTACATACACCATCAGGAAGGTTAGCAAGACTGCAAGCACCCCGTTACTCAGTAAAGTTGCTTTTAAACCCATCCCTCTTTGGCTGCTTCGTAACTTCCAAAAACAGAGCAGATAGATAGCGCTGGGGATAATTGATAAGAGCATGCTCTTAGCCATAAATGGCACGTCAAAAAGTACCTGCATGCTTAAAGAATAAGCTGCATAAATGCCGATTGGAATGAAACAACAATAAGCACTTACTTTTTTGTTCATTTTACCCTCCAGTTTTCTTCCTTAATTCTGCTACTCTCTGTTGCAGTTCATCTGGTTGGAGATCATTAAACGGATTGAGTTTACTTGATTGATCCAGTTCAGCTTCGGCACGACCAAGCTTGAATCGCCCTTGACCGATTAAGTTTTCTCCTTTCAGGATATCACTGGATGCCTGAACAGTGGATTGTTTTTTATCAATTTCTCCAGCAGATTCGTTGATTTTATGCTCATTTTCAGATCTTTGTTCCGCCACTCTGCGCTGTAATTCATTCTGGGGACCAAAACCCTGAGTAGAATGTTCATGCAACTTAGCCTGATTTTCTTTGTAGGACTCCTGCATAGCATCACCACGTACTTTTTCGCCGCCAACATTAATTCCTGAACGGCTATGAGTAACTTCACTCTCCTGGCCATACGTGTTTCCTTTCTCCCTAATGGCTCCTGAATGATGGAACTCCGGGTGCGATTCTGCAATGTGACCGGTCCTTTCATCTGCAGTAGTGCGTCCACCGGCATCAACCATCCCTGCCGACGAGGTGATATTACCCGAACTGCTTCTCTGTCCGGCTGCTTGCCCCTGATGAACAGTTGAATGCTCAATACCCGGCGAAACAGAATCGTTTGTTCTGGCAGAATAATTCCCACCCTGCTGGCCTCCATATTCAGCGACCTGGGTCGTTCCGTAAGGCTGGGTACTGCTAACACCTCCCGAGCTACGAGTACCGCCATCCTGAGAGCTGTAACTGACTCCAGCATCATGACCAGATGAACCTGATACCTGCTGACTGCCACGCGCTGGCTGAACAATATGCTCACCACTGAATGCTGCATGCTCCTGGCCGCTGGTGAGATCTGAACGACCCTGCTGATAATCCCCCATAATTTCAGGTTTGAGACGTTCATTTACGAATTCCATCGCTGCTTCTCGCGCCGACGGCGCACTTGTCAGCATGGACTGAGCCTTATCACCGTATTTATTCGCCGCCCAGTCCACAAACTCCTGCGTATAGTTCGTATCGAGGCTTGCGCTCTGATTCTGCGCAACGGTGGCCATACGACTGAATTCATTACTCTGCGTCGAACTGGTGGTGTACTGATGGTACTGGCTTTCAGCATCATTAAGCGTTGCTGCCAGCTGCTGAACATTACTGCTTGCAGCATTTTCGGAATGATTCGCACCATCGGTGATACGGCTGCTTTTAACCATATCCATACCCTGGCGGAAGTCATTAACTGCCTGGCTGTTCTGATCATGCCGCATATCCTGCGAATGGGAATCTGAATTCTGGATTCCTCTTGAGCTGCCCGTCGAATGCCGCAAATCGCCTGAAATACTTCCTTCAGCACCTAACTTAACAACGCCCAGATTAAGCCCCCCTCCGGCCGTTCCTTTAATGCCTGCAGACACAGACCCCTGATTACTAATATCCATCAGTTTGTTATAGGCTTCCTGCGTCGAGATATTGTTTGCTTTCGCATAACTTTCAGCGGCAGACAACATCATGCCAGCACCGCGTGTTGCATTAGTGGCCTGGCTGTTTTCACTGCCTTTGATCAGGCTGTCGCTGGTACCGGTCTGATTAGAAAGCTGAGAGAGCTGTGACCAGCCACTGGTAACGCTGTGGTTGTAGCCATCGAGTGCAGTCTGCGCCTGTACCTGCGACTGACGGGCGGACTCCTGGAATCCACTGCTGGCCAGCTGACTGAGCTTCATGTTCACCGGCAGGTTCGACATTGCACCCGAGCCGTCGATAACCGTATGGCCACCGGCCGTCTGAGTCTGCGTGGAGCCGTTATCTGCCTGCCACGTTTGCTGACCCTGACGCTGCATCAGGTTGGTATCCATCTTGTTCTGGCTGACATTGTCCATCGACATGTTGTTAAACGACCAGTTTCCGTCCGCTGTGGTCGCGGCCACACCTGCTGACGTGAAGGCGCCCGAGCTGAGTACACTCCCTGCCACCTGAGAGCCCATCGCCGCAGCACCTTTGGTCAGATAGAACGACAGCACCGGAATGGAAAGGGACAAATACCCTGCCAGATTCGCCACGTCCGAATGCTGCAGCGCAACCACATCCTTGTTGGCCAGCACCAGGGGCGTGCCCCCGGACTGGCTCTGCAGCCAGTAGTTGGCGGCATAGTTAAGAATGGCGAACATCACCGGCCACATCTGGAAATAGATAAACCCGGAAACGTATATTTTCAGGGTGTTCAGGCCAAACATAGTGTGATTTGACGCGGCCAGCGCAATCATCAGCGGGAACAGGCACACCAGGATAAGCATCAGCAGAGACTGTGCAAACGGCAGCGTGCGGGTCGCCAGCTCGTTACCTGCAGCCCAGGCAAGACGCTGTTTTGTTGCAGCGTTCTCGGTGGCCAGATTAAGCAGGTTAGCCGTGTCTGATGATCGAGCGGCAAAGCCCTTGATCCCTTGCCGTACTGCACTGTTCGTGATGTTGTTCTTCATGATCTGCGCAGCAGTCATACCACCGGCATAGAAGAACCCATAACTGTCCCCCATTGAGTTGGCCAGAAGCGACGCACCATTCAGCTTGTTGCCAAAGACCTTTCTCGTCAGCCAGGTGAACGTCGCACTGCCCGGGTTAACGTCAGTATTGGCAAGCTTCTGGATCTCCGTTGCGGCCTGCTGGCAGGTCAGGAACTGACGCGAGGTGGAGGTCATCTTAAAGATTCCCCGCAGCGGGCTTGGGTTACTGGTTATCAACGTCAGCGGGTCAGTAGAATTGAGCAGCTGATTAATGGTGTATTTTCCATTCAGAAGAATGTCGCCGATCACACAGTTTTCCACGTAGTCCGGCAGCATCTGCGCCAGCTCCGGATTTTGCGTCGTGAAGTCACTGGTTTCCGCCACAATCTGCGAGCCAAAAAGCATCCCGGTTTTGCTGTAGGTCACTGAGTCGGGTCTGGCCATCAGCATGTCGTAAACCGACGCCATCTTGTACCCGATACTGGTCGTAAGAGACGCGATAGCCGCCAGGCCAACCGGTACGTTATCAGTGACCCAGACCGCCCCCGGGTCAGAGAGGTCAATGACCTGCACTGAGCGTTTCGGTACCAGCAGGATGGATGTCAGGATCATGAAGACCGCCAGCCACTGGACGAAAACCATCGGGTTACGTTGTTTGATGAAGGTAAGCAGTACGGCCAGCACCCCAAAGGTGCTGGCAATACGCAGTAAAGTGTGGAAAGTATTCTGACCGACAAGGGTGACTACGGCGTCCAGCGCCGTTTTCCACATTCCCCCGCCATAAATGGTGTATATCTCAAGCATCAGCGATCACCCCAGTGATAGTTGCTTTGATAGGAGCCTGAAACAATGGTGGACACCTGCTGCTGCAGGTACTGCATGTTGCGGTCGATGCCGTCCAGCGCGTTCTGGTCTGCCGCAGACTGCAGCTTCATGTCGGCCAGCAGTCCCTGCGCATGAATAATGTTGTCGCGTAGTTTTGCGGCAGCTTCTTCAGGGAAGTTCTTGCCAGCCAGAGACAGGCTTGCCTGTTTCACCAGCTCCTGGAGGTACTGAATCATCAGGTCCTGTGCGATGAAGTCAGCTACCTGTATCAGATATGTTGCACTCTGCCCCATGCTCTGGGCGTTAGTCAGGTACTTCAGTACCGGCACAGAGGTGGTGTTCACAAAGCCTTTTTCCTGATCGGTCAGCGCAGTATCGTCGACCAGCTTGTTCTGCATCGAAAGCATCAGGTTTTTAACCAGCGTGACCAGAGCGTTGGACTCGGAAATCGTCAGGTTGGTCACGACAGGTCCCAGACAGAGATCGGATTCGTCACATCCGTAGACCTTCGCCGTTCCGCCGCGCATCAGGACTTTAATCAGGTCGCGGTTATCAACCAGTGGCGTCAGAATCGTCACATCGCCATTCTTGTTGAAAATGATGGAGCCAACGGTACTCATGACCAGCTCCTTCAGCGCGCGGTCGTTGCCGAGAAGACCATTCTTACTGAGGGTGTCCCAGATAAGGTTTTTGTTCTTCAGCACCTGATCCTTCTCATCATCCCCGGCCTTAGCCGTGACTTTGTCGCCTTGTCCTCCGACGGTACAGCCCTGCCTGGATGCCGCCCAGTCGGAGAACATGTTGGTTTCACCGGCGATGTCCTGGCAGATTTTCTGCTGCGAGACCTGCGTCACTGGCCACAGCCCACCGATAATGCCCTGAGCGGCCTGGCACGAACTCATGTTCATGGAGTTAACATCACTGGCCAGCTTCTGCAGGAAGTCTTTAGCCTGCTTCAGCTCCGGTACCATCGTCTGCAGGGCCAGGTCGAATGCATAGCCGGCGGCGTTGCTCATGATTTGTTTCACGAATCGCTGGATTTCCTCGCCGCTGATCATACTGAACGACCCGAGATAGGCGTCGATACCGCCGCAGCCTGCGTTCAGGGAAGGCAGCTGCATCGAGATCAGCTGGACGTTTTTGACGGGATTTCGCAGGTAAACCGAGCCACCAGTAAAGTAACCGGCCGCCTGTCCCTGCCAGGCCTGCGCCTGAGTTACGTTGCCGCTGTAGCCCAGATTATTGAAGAAACCGTTCAGATCGCCGTTGACGTCCGCCTGAGCAGGCAGAGCAGCCAGGCCTGAGAAGAACACGACCCCTGCCGTAATAAGCGCCTTAATCATTTGGCACCTCCACAGCTTGCGTATTCTTGCCTGCCGGGCTGTCAGCACGGTTAATTTTGCGGCAAAGATATCTGGCCAGACAGAGCCAGCCGCAGACGAGTAAATTCAACGCAATGAGCGCGATAATCGCGGCCAAAACACCCCACAACAGGTACTGCGGATAGTGGATGAGAAGCGAGAGCGTAAACTGTTCGGGGCGGTGAACGGTGCCTGAATTTACCATCGTATTAAGCGTTGCGTCGGCGTACTTCACATATACTCTTTCGACTACGGCAGTAAAAATTAAGGCATAAAACAGTTTCAGGGTTAACAAATCCGTCCATTTTCGGGTTTCCGTATCCTCACTACTGTCTTTCAGTATCCCGATAGCCTGGGCTCGGATAAACGTCTTCAGTCTGATGTGCCTCATGCAATCTCCTCCCGGGGTTTCCTGGCCAGGGTCTGCCGGCAGGCGTACAGCCCGGTAACAGTGAAAAAGAATCCGATGCTCAACGAGATGAGCAGAAGCACCGGGAAGTCCTGCAGACAGGCTGTCAGTTCAGGGCGATCCATGACGCTGACCACCCGGTGGGCCAGCACCCCATAGAACGCTGCGGACACAAGCAGCGTTACGCTGAATAACAGCCACACGCGCTCGGTACGCGATAACGCATACGTATTTGTCGTCATTTTGTAGTCCGTTTGTATTACTGAGGGGTGACCTGCGCGCTTGCCGGCATTGGCGGCAGCATCTTCGGATCGACGTTATCCATGTCTGCCTGAATCAGGCTGGCCATTCGGCTCTCAAGTGCGGGGATGTCCATCACGCCCTGGGTGAGTGGATAGGCTTTCAGGGTGTTGACGTTGACCATAAAGGCCGTCGGTGTCGCAATCGGCAAACCGTTTCCGAAGAAGGTGACAATCTCGTCTGCGATGGGAGAGTTAGGGTCAGTCTTACGCGGGACCATCGGGGTCGGATAAGATACGTCCCCGCCCCCGTCAAGGGTGTACGGGTACACCCTGATGGCATGCTCATCGGCCCAGCCCTTCAGCAGCGGGTCAAACTTAGCGCTGTACTGGCAGTGCGCCTGCATAAAGAGCACCACGGCATAATCTTTCATGTTAGCCCGACGTCCGTCCGGCAGCGCCATCAGGCTGGCTGGCGCGGGTACGGGAACGGTGGAAGCGATTATGGCTGCAGCGTCTGCAGATGGCGCCGTTTTTGTTGCTTCAAGCGCCATTAATTCCTCACGTGCACCGGCATTAGCCAGCAGGGGCAGGGATAACAGGAGCGCAGTGAGTCCGGTTTTAACGTTCATGATCGGCTTCCTTATGCGCCTGACCTCTTTCGTAACGGAACCAGCGATACACGGCATACACCACCATCCCTGCCGCACCGGCCCACATACCATTGCAAAGCCATAAGAGCCCCTGCTGTGTATGTTCCACGGACCAGGTCATCAGCTCGCTCAGTACGCGTGCCATCGTGCCCCAGAAAATCAGTCCTGCGAGAATAGCGGGTTTCATTCGTGTGTCTCCTTGCTCTGCCGTACCAAAAGCGAATGCGTATCTGGTGAAATGCGTTTCCGGGCGGTACGCACGGCTTCACCGATTAGGGTAAAAAGTCTGTATGGCATAGGAATTTCTCAGGAATTGGGTTTAAAGCCGGTGGCCACGTTCAGAAATCGCTTAGACAGGTCATCCTGAGTCATGAAGCCGTATGACAGCGCGCGGTAATTCTTGCTCCGGGGGTCAACAAGGTAGAGCGCCGGGAAGTGCGTGATATTCATCGACCGGGACTGTCCGGTGTCCGGACGGCTCTGCGGCAGGGAAGCTGCCACCTGTCCATCAACCGATACCGGGATAAGCGAAATACCGTTGGTTTTCGCAAAGTCCGCCACTACGCCCGCCATCTGCACGTCAATCGGGTCACTGCCCCGGTAGAAGTAGAACAGACCGTACTGCTGCGCCAGCTGCTCCACGGCGCTCTGCCGCGTCTGCTGGTCGCGTGTCTGCATAAACGGCGCCATGCTGTTGTAGTGCGGATACTCCAGGTTGTAGTCGAGATCCGGGTGGCTCAGCTGCGCCGCCGCAAAGGACTGGCTGAACATCGATGCCCGATCTGTCCAGAACTTCTGCCAGCGCAGGAACGTCGCCGTGTTTTCCCGTGAGGGGTACAGGATGGCGCGATTAAGCGCCTCCTGTGTGTACCCTTTCAGTACCCGGGCCTGCTCCATCGGGGACATTCTGCTGAGATCCGGAATGGCCTGCGGTGCAGGCTGTTGTGGCTTTCTGGGCTGCTCCGGCGGCTTTTTCGGCTCGTTGTACCAGGACCAGCCGGTGAACGGCTCTGCCGGCGTCACAATCTCCTCGGCCATCACCGTATGGCTCGTCAGCGCCATAAGCAGGCCACAGAGGACACGCTTCATTTGCCACCTCCCTGCTGATTCACCTGCGCGGCGATACGATCTTTTATAAGCTGAATCTGGGTACTTGTGTCCGGCACTTTCTGGTTTTTTATTAAATCCTCATAAAAGTCAGAGAAGTTGATTTTGTCGAAGTCGATTTTCTCCAACTCCTTTTCTGTCATACCCCGGCAGTTCGGACTGTCACCGCTACCGAACTTAATGCCCAGCTGGTCGCGACGTCCCTGCTCCTGAATGATGCGGGCAAGCTTGCCGTCAAAGACGCAGTAGACCTGACTTTTCTGGATGCAGGCACCCAGCACCTGACGGTCACACCGCTCGCCGACGCTGACGGTGATTTTCTTCGCCTTCGCCTTCCCTATAGCTTTTTCTTCATCATCACATGCGGCCAGACCGGCGCTTTGTCCCCAGCCTGAGTCTTTACAGCAGTTAGAGAACCCTGCAAAGGCCTTACGGCACCGCATAGCTTTACCCGTGAAGACTTTTACATCAATGGCGCTGCTGGCGCCTTTTGCGTCTTCAGCTGCCGAGGCAAGACCTGCCAGTTTGGCCACAGCCGTATCAAAACCGCTGCTTCCGGCACCATTGGTGTCGTCGCACTCGCCTGACTTACAGATGTAGTCGCCACCGCAAACCAGGCCGCCAGACTGATGTGTGGTCTGACACTGGTAGGTGTAGCTCATATGGGTACACTGCCCGTCGGTCGACTCGGTGCAGGTCGTTCCGGCCACTGTACAGGACGGGTTTGTCATCAGCGTGCCACAGGTTCCCGTGGAGTCTGATGGTACGACATAGTTATCGGTGTACTCCCAACAGTCGCTGTAAACGTCATAGCTCTGGCCATTGTTAACAATGGTTTTATTTCCGCCCGGAGAGGTGCAGGTTGACGTGGTTTTTTGCGCCTTCGACATATCCAGACCGCAGGATGAAGTCCAGTTCACTTCGGGGACAAAGGTAGTCTCGACCGCATTCATAACGAGCACGAGCGTGAAGCCTGACGCGCCGGACTGAAAGTCAGCTATCTGCTCCTGGATATGTTTTCTACAGACACCCTGATTTCCGCTAACACACCCGGTGCTTTGATAGGAACCGGCAGGTAACGAGCCCCCCTGCGACAACGGTGTCCCCGGAGCGCCCGGCATCTCCCAGTCAAACGCCTTCCCGACTATAGTTTTGCTGATGCCCCACCAGGAGATTTTCCCGGCATTGACATCGCGATCCGCCCAGTAAAAATGCGCGCTGATCACCGGTCCTGATGCCGGCGCTTTAAAACTAAAACTGAAGGAAGTTCCGTTATTCGTAAAAACAACATCGCCATTGGCCGCCGTCAGTGTGAAAGTTTTCTGCACTGTCGTGGTGGAAGTATGTCCGCCAGGTGTTGCCGTTCTTGAGCAGGCTTCCACTGAGGCAACATCCTTATCACAGGTGTAATTTTCAAAGGTGGTTTTCGATACCGTCACCTCCTTACACTGGTTCGCGGTCCCGTTTAGCACACCGTCTACACCAGCTTCCGCATTTTTACCGATAGTGATGAAAGGTGCGTTCGGGTCGATGGCGGGCGTCGGGTTCGTTTTTCCGGAGTTGATAACCGACTGCGCTGCGTCATTGCCCTGCAGAGCGGCCTGCCCTTTGTTGGCCAGCCCGCCGTCTCCGCCATCCACACCGCCGTAATACCCTTTCTCTGGTGGATTAGCGGTATAGCCTGGTATTGCCCCCGTGACAGTATCCGGGTTCTTCAGGGCTCCCGTGCCGGCGGAAGCATTGCCCTTGCCAAAGCTCGCTCCCGCCTCAAAGGCAGGATCAGCTGCGCCAGCCAGAAGCGGAAAAAGCATCAGTATTGCTGAAAGTAGATTTTTCATTTTGCGGCCTCCAGAAGATGGCGTGCCGTTGCCGCACAATCACCATTTTCTGCCACTTTTTCGAGAGCCTGCTGCAGGGGCAGACTTCCCCTGATTACGTCATAGTGACCAGAGCAGGTCACCACCAGGGCCGGTACCGTGGTGATGTTGTACTGAGTGAACAACGTTGGATCAATTTGCACACCGGCGTCCTTGTCCTCCTTACTCAGTTCAAACATTGCCGCCGCGGTCTGCCGCATGTCGTTATTGACCAGGCCGCGCAGCGTTGGCGGAATGTTGTAACGGCGGGCATCCTTCAGCATGGGCAGCAGACCTTCACGTGGAATACCGAGGCTCACAAAGTAAATTGCCGGGAACGTGTCTTTTTCCCCCATCTTGTTAGTCTGGGCTGCGATATCGCCCTGCAGGCGGTTAATCAGGTCCAGTTGCTGCTGCGGTAAGACGGGTGCGGCCGCCGGATGCCCCTGCTGGTCTTCCTTCATCGCTGTCAGCGCATCCTGCTGACCTTTGATCCAGCTATGGTCGGAGACGGAGATATCGGTCTGGGCGCTCGCCAGGGCCAGCGGCGCGAAAGCAATCATGACGCTGATCGTCAGCGCCCGGAGATAAGCGTTTTTCATTGTCATGTCCTTAAAGGAATACGCAGTTACGTTTGCGCCAGAAGAGGTAGCCGAAGTTCTTTTTGGAGGATGGAGAGTTATGCGTTGTGCCCCACAGCTGCGTGCTGGCCCCGAAGGGATGGCAGTTGCCCGGTTCGGGGTACATGTTCACCATCTGGTATCGCCATCGCTCTTTCGGGATGATCGGGGATGGATACTGGTTACATACGGCGACGTCCGCGCCCACAGAGTTCCATACCAGCCCCTCACGATGCATCTTGAAGGCCATTCGCTCTCCGACCAGCAGAGAGGCCTCGAGCGGAGAAAACTCACCGCTGGTAAAGCCTGTTAGCGGGTAGATAGAACCCTGACTACCTGCGCACCAGAACAGCGGCGACAGAGGAAGGCCAGCTGATGATGCAGCTGCGTCAGCAGCACAGGCCCCCTGAGCTATCAGGTTGCCGAACAGTGCTGCCTCGGGGTTAATCAGCATCGAGAGGGTGCTGTCATTCCAGAGAGGATCAACTTCGGAGAGATAGGCAATATCCATGTCGCCGGTCTGCAGACACCCCAGACTGGTGATGATGTTCAGCCAGAAAATCAGCGGGTATTTGTACCAGTGAACATGGTAGAACGTGCCGGCAGCGGGCCGGTCACTCTGCCCTGCGGTTCCCGTTCCCGTTCGTCCGAGATCGATTTTAAAGCCGCCCATGTTGACCATGACGCCAGGCTCACGGGTTACGTCCACCATCGCCATTGGCTCCCAGAACCCGATGGCCAGACCGATACGATAAAACACACCATATGGACAAATCTGGATCGGCGAAGCCGGGTTGTTGGTATCCTTTTGTGGACCGGCGGCCAGCTGAATATTACCGAGCGTCATCGGAAACAGACACTTCCAGCAGACATCGCTTATCGGGTTAACCCAGCGGCCATCACCCGCGTTGCTGGCTGCGGCCGTTGCCTGAGCTGGCATCCAGGACAGCAGGATCAGCATCACACCGGCAAGCCATGAGAAACGCTTCATTTCACCTCCCGCAGCCACACACAGACCGGGCCGTCCTCAGTGTCATGAATGGAGCCGATGAACCAGCCTTCGCCCTGAGGCGCGGAAGGGAGCCAGTCACTGATGTTTTGTTTCCCCTTTTCCCAGTCGGCAATCACCTGGGGAGGCGCGTCGTTTTCCATCCAGCGGGTGGCGCAGGTCAGATTGTGCCGGCGCATCCAGTCGCCAAATTCAGTCTGCGTGGCCTCATCACTGGCGGGTGCAAAATAATGAGGGTGCGTCCAGAAGCCATTGCGGTCACGGGTAACCGTCACCGGCCTGACAGATTCAGGGTGAGTCATGGGGTATCTCCGGGAGTGCCGCAGCCACCGGACGGCGGGAGGGCTTAAAACAGGATTAATAGTTTTTGGTTTTGTCGGCCGCCTTCATGATGAATGCCAGCCGCTGGTCTTTGGACATATCCTCAAGAGCCAGCAAGCCAGCTCTTAACACTATTGAGGGATAATAAAGGGGATTTTCTGCAAGAATGGCCTTAAGCCGTAAAGCCGATTTTTCATCATGACGAACGGCTGTAACATTCTGGCCCTTTTCAGTATCAGGGTCTTTTTTCATGGCGTTACCTGGTCGGGGTTAATCGGAAACCGGGATGACATTCAGGCTGAGGCGGAGCGCAACGCAGTGAGCACCGAACATCCTGAAGGGCAGCGCGGTTGTATCAGGGCGTGTTTTTTGCAGGCGTCACGGTGAAAGCGTAGCCGCTGTCATCTTCGTAGCTTGCTCCTCTGGATTCCCCCTGTTCTATCCTGCGACCAGCTTCATCAATATAGAAGGCAAGTGCAGCCGGGGTATAAAACCTTCCTGCCTGCGCCCGGACAATGAAATGCCGGTATTCTGACATCCCCGCCGGCGGGAATTGTCCTTCGGTGATATCGTCAGGAACATCATTTCCAGACGGTGAACTAAACCAGCCTGGCGCTACCTTTACCTGTCTCTGATAGGCCCCATAACACAGTTCACTGTTAATTACCTTTCCTACAATAGCTTCCGGTGTTTCAGGAAATGAAGGCTGTTTTTTCACTTTTTCAGCCACATCGTTGATAATTCTCACAACATCCCGCGTCAGGACAGACTGTTTTGCACTGACAGTTATGGTGACCTGCTTCAACGGAAAGTTCGTCGGGACGAATTTCGGTACCGGTTTTGTGATGTACCACCCTTCCCGCTCACTGCCCCGGATAAGCAAATTCAGCCACGAGCCGGCGTACCCATCGTTCACTGCCGCATCTTCGCTGTCCTGCATCGCCTGCTCAGTGACTCTCGGTGCCGTATAACACTGGCGCGCCCGGAAAATACGGCGGCTGATTTTTTGCCGGTCTGCCTCTGGCATCGTCACGCGCAGTGATTCTTCACGCGTCAGTTCGTAGCCCGCGTCAGTCAATGCTTTTTCCAGTTCGGCCAGCATCACCTGGTAGTATTCCCGGTTAGCAAAGGCGTGAACCGCGTCAGCATGTCGGGCACCGCCAAATTGCGCCAGAGGGACGGGTATTCCCGGTCTGCTCTCCCACGCACAGCGTTCACGGCGTGCATCTGCAAGATGCTGAACAACGATCCAGCCTGCGAGTAGCGCAACGACGACCAGAATACCGGTCATGCCCTCAGTATCACGCAAACAGGTGAGCATCTCCTGCAGCCCCTGAGGGCCGGTGAAGCAGCTGATTAACGCCATGCGTTCATCTCCTCCATTCTGTTACGGATAAGCCTGACGAGGTACAGGGGAAACGCCTCATCACGTTCGTCCGGCGCTATCGGCTGAAGTTGGTTCTCAGCGCACCACTTGTGCCAGGCACCGGCGATCAGCGCCGGTTGCCATGAAGCGATTTCTGGGTACAGATGACAGAGTTGATTCACGGTTTCGTCACAGCCTTTGTTATCAGCATTGTGACCTGTCATACGCTGAGACACAGACGGCACAGCGCTATTGTGTATCAGTGACATTCGGCGCTCTCCTGCTCTTCGCCCGCAAACAACCTGTCGAGGCGCTCGGAAAGTGACAGCGTCTGGCCCTTTTTACGTTTCGCGCTGTCCTCGGCCCGCATGTTCTCCAGTAAGAGGTGAATGATGTAGTCCGGGAAACGTTCATCACGCCTGGACGGCTCCCGACTGTCCTGCTGGTTCTGTTCACACCAGTGGAGCCAGGCTTTGGTCACCAGTACCGGATGCCAGGAGTCAATTTCGGGGTACAGCGTCTTCAGTCGTTCTGCTGTTCCCATGCGCGGCGTTATCTCAGCGGGTTTGCGCGGTTTTCTGCCGTAACGTTGATGGGATGTGACCGCCTGACGCATTTCGGGAAACAGGTCACCTAACGTTGTTGCACTCATTTTTTCGCTCCTGATACCGGAATCTCTTCCACTTTCATCACGCGGCCGTCGCGCGAGATCCGCGCGGGGATGTGTTCAAAACCGAATTTACGGGTCAGTACGCCAGACTGGTCGAAGTAGATACGTTCGTTCAGCGCATCACTGGTTTCCTTGATGTTGCCGTTCACCAGGATGACCTTCACGCTGGTCTGGCCGGCGAGCTGCTGTCGGGTCCAGTTCACCTGCTCCTTGTCATCGCCGTCGATACAAAAGAGCACCTGGCTGAAGGGCACCTTATCCAGAGGATTGACCGTGTCGCCCTTGCGGGCGATCACGTTGCCCTGCATGTCTGTGATCGTTTCCTTCACGGTAAATGTCGGGTCCCAGGCAAAGCTGCGGTATTCCTTCGCTTTCGTGAGCCCTTCCACCGGTGTCGGACGTACCGCATGCTCCTTCACTCTTTCCGTTGCCTCTTTGCGAAGGCGGTCCAGCTCGCCCGTCTGCTCCATTCCCTTCAGGCGATTCTGGATAAACGCCAGCATGTCCTGCTCTGCAGGCTCGAAGACGTTGCCCCAGGTACCGAGATCTTTCGCCCCGCTGCCGGCGGAAAGCATCAGCAGCATCATGGCCGTCAGCTGCAGTCGTTTTTTCACTGGCCCCCCTGGATGCGTCGGGCAATATCAGCACGAATTTCATTCGTGATATCGCGCTGCGGGCTCATCACCGCCGGCTTCACCAGAACGATGGCGTTGTGTGAGGACTGCCATGCATCCAGGCTGCCGGTCAGTGCCGCGTTGAACTGCTGGGTCATCGCTTTAGCCCTGTTTTCATCGAGCTGTAACTGAGCGGACTGCTGCATGAAGAGGTCCACAGTCCCCTTCATGTCGAAGACCACCACCTCCGGGGTGACGGCTTTCGCCGTCACATATGCCACGCCAGTCATAACCAGAAGTCCCGCCAGCCCCAGCATGCTGGCTTTAACCCAGCGGGATGTCTTGCTGGCTATCGTTACACCGTCGCGGACGGTGTCGCCGTTATACGGCTTGACCTGTTGTTCACTCATGCTGCTTTCACCCACTCTTCAAGTTCGCGAAGTTCACTACCGTACTTTTTCTCCGCCAGCAGATATGCCGCCTCTTCCGCTGTCGCTCCCGCTTCTTTCTGGGCTTTCTGCATGAAAGCGAAGTCCTCGCCACGCGAGCTGAACATGGCACGCGTCACGGGGTCGACGAACAGGCGATGGAAGGAGCTGTATTCACCGGCGTTTATCAGCAGGGAGCTGTAGCCGGTCTGCAGGGCTGGCTGGAAGCCACGGATAACTTCTTTTTCCATGTCCGAGAACTGATCCGGGTTATCGGCAAGGTACTGTTTAAACGCCTTCGCATCCTGCAAGAGGGTGATTTTGGTGGAGCTGTTGTTCCAGGCGGCTTCTGCTTCCTTACTGGCGCTGAAGTCCTTGATGCCCTGGGTGATGGTGATAAACGCCCCACGGTGACGACGCACGGTGCGGTAGCCGGTTTCGATAAACCTTGCCGCGTGTGGGTTGGAGCCACCCAGCAAACGCCAGGCCTCGTCGATGATGCAGACTTTTTTGAGGTCGCGCGGGCTGTGGTACATCTTTTCCTGTATCGCCAGAATGAGCGAGAACAGGATGGACGAGAGCAGCTTCGGCTTGTCTTCCAGGCTCAGCAGCTCCAGCACCGCGAAGCGGGTTTCACCATCGAGCGTCGGTGCGTCGGCGTTGAAGTATTCTCCGTCAGGCCCCCAGGTGCAGTAGGTATCGAGCAACATGGCCAGCTCAGCAAGGCGCGCGATGATGGTCGGCTTGTCTGCAAACGCCTGGTTCACATCCTCATTGGTCAGGTAATTATGAACGTCGTCGATACGGGCTTTGTTTGCCTTCTTCTCCCACGCATCCATTACCGCTTTTTGCAGGATCGCTTCACAGACGCCATCCAGCGGCTGCGTCGGACTGGCGAGTACCGTCAGCAGGCGCACAATCCCTTCCGCAGAATGATTAATGTCCTTAACGTTGGCGAACGGGTTAAAGCGCAGTTTAGAGCCATCGAGATAAACCCCGCCGGCCTGGTGACAGTAGTTCTTGTAGCTGTCCCCCATGTCGATAACCCAGGCGTATCCCCCGGCATTCAGTACGTCACGAAGAATGCCCTGCGTCAGGAATGATTTACCGGCCCCGGACGTGCCAGTGACGGCGATGTTAAAGTTGGTACTGCCGTTCTCTTCACCAAACATGTCGTAGAATGCAACCTGGTTCCGGTAGGTCGGCAATGGCATACCCACGTTGGACAGCTGGCGTTCGGCGACGACCGGCATCAGGCTCACTGCGTTCCATGACTTGGAGCGTAGCGTTGCCCCCGTCATCTTCAGGTCTTCCCACATCCCTTCCTGCATGACGAACGGGAAACTGGCCAGCCAGTTGCGCATCTGCTGGTACTGTATCGTCACCATTTCCAGCTCGTTCTTACGGAACACGTTGACGGCGGCCAGTTCACACTTCTGTGCCTCGGTATTGTTATCCGGGGCGAACAGGGTCAGGTTGAAGTAGGTATTGCAGAGCGCGATTTCATTACTGTGAAGCTGCTCTCGGGTACGCCGCCATTCCTCTGCAGCCTTTTTGGTGTTGGGGAACAGTGCAGCGTAGGCTGAGTTGGCCTTTTTAGACAGGTCCTGGTCTTTACGGAAAGCCTCGCTCTGACTTTTGGTCTGTTCTTCCAGCGCCGTCGTCCAGGTCAGCATAAAGGGACAGGGTATCCCGAGGTCGGGAAAACGCAGGTTCTGCAGATTGTCAGCCCCCTGCCAGAGCGCGAATCGACGCGGATTTTTAGCAAGCTGCATGTTGATGATGCGACATGCCGATGCCGGCAGGCGTGTCCCGCGCGCGTCAATGGTTTCAGGCAGCTCCATCCGGATATGCGATGGATGCACCTTCAGGTCAATCCCGGGATCAACCACCTGGCGGTTGAGCTTCTCATCCTCGTTGTAGTCCCCGGAGGACGTCAGCACCTGTTCCTGACGGTAGTTCATCTGCTCGCGTACCGCAGACAGGAATGCGTGCACATCGGTGTTCATGCTGTCGATGCGCGCGGCTCCCAGTGAGACGCGGATGGTGTTACGTATCTGAATCAGGTCATCCATCACCCGCTGCACCTGGGAAGCGCGCTTAATGGGCTGACCGTAGACAATAAAGATACGGTAGTTACGCAGGTAGAGCGGGTATTCCCGTTCGTTGGCCAGGCCGTGCAGCGCGGAACGCTGCCAGAACGCGCGGGTGATTTTATTGAGATGATCGGCCATCCCCCCTTTCCACATGTCGTTACTCACGCCGCGATCGATGCGTTCCCCGACACACTTGCTGGCAAGCATAATGACGGTCACAGGGGTCTGGCGGGGAAGCTTCTTACGTAGCATGTCATCGAGCGCGGCCATCACCTGCTCGTTCGCGCCAGGAAGCGGGGCGGCCTCCATAATGAAGCCCGCAGAGCCGGCATTGACGAAAATTTCATTCCTGTCGTCGTAATACCGGTACGGCAGTGCAGCGACCAGAGACGGATAGTCCCAGGTCTGGGAAAGGTTGTTGCGGGCCGTTGCTGCACCGTCTTCCTCTTTCCCGTTTTTCAGCATATCCATCAGGCTGTCGACAAAACTCATTTTCGGCCCTCCGCAGCGGCCCGGATTAACTCCAGGCGACGCAGCTTCTCTTCGTTCATTTGCCCGGTTAGCGGTGCATCACCGGCTGTTTTAATCTGCCAGTCACGGCTCACGCTCAAAACGGCCAGCGTTTCATCGTCGGAATCGACTGACTGTGTGGCGGTGATTTGCGTCGTTCCTTTCCGTGAATGGGCTAACGATTTCGCCAGATATTCGACGCCGTTCCTGCCGGAAATGTAGTGGCTGCTCATTCCCCTCCCTCCCCGATAACGCGGTAGCTTTCATCCCAGTGGGATTTGTTTTTCACGAACTCGACCACAGCCGGCTGATGAAAGTTGTCGTCCGTGTCCACCCAGGGTGCAATCCACAGGCGCTGCGTGGCGTCTGGAATACGCTGAACCGGAACGCGGCCCGCCGTGTTAACCGGCACAGGGGCTGCATGACTGGACGTGTCCAGCGGCGTGACCAGCGAACCTGACGATTTCGCCGGCGCAGTGGTCAGGGGGCGCGGTGCGACAGGCTTAGCGGCGGTGGTTCCGGTTGCTGCGGCGGAAACAGGACGGAAGGGATTCACGACCGGTGCTGAATTGCGCAGTGCCGGCAGGGTTTCACCCGCAGGCTTTTTTGCGGTTTTCTCTGCCGTCAGGTCATCCAGACTTTTACCCTGAGCGGCCAGCTTGTTGGCCTCACCGGTAGTCAGGCACTGGTCGGTCGCGGTCTTGTTGCAGTCGAAATCAGAATTGAGACCGGCGCAGCCGGTCAGTGCGCTGCACAGCAGTGCAGCACCCAGTAGTTTTTTCATGGGGTAACTCCGGTTTTAATTTAAGCGGTATTCAGGGAGGGGTAATACTTAATTTCGATTATTTGCAGTTGCACTGAATCAAAGTGAAAACCAACTGCACAGCAAGGCTGCAAAACACGCCGGCATAAAATAAATCCAGCGTCAGAAAGTTCAGGTTCATCTGGATAAAGCCATAAACAATGGTCCCTATCAGCATTCCGCCCCACGGAACGACTGAACCATACATAAGAAACCCACCATCGAGTTTGTTAAAGGCTGAGTCGCTAAAGCATACGAGGAACACGCTAAAGAGCAGGCACACTCGCCAGGAGACCCAGCCCATATCACCCACGTCTTTAAGATTGAGCGCTGCCCACACTGTCAGTTCGGTAGTGAATACCAGTGCTGGAATCAGGATATAGCGATAGTTGTGCAGGATTTTGAGTAATGGGTAGTTTGCCATGTTGGCAGACATAAACACTCCAGTGAAATGAATTACAGGAAGACGTTGATGACATGAGCTAGTGCGCCTATGGTCACCAGGGTGAGTAATACAGTGAGCCCTCCAGTATGGTTGTAAACAGAAACACCGGTCGCTCCGGCTGTTATTACCAGTAGTGCAATGGCTCTGGTACGCTTCATTCCTCTCCGATTTTCTCGTTACCGTCAGTGACTTTATGGAGGAACTTCAGGTCAGGTTTCTTTTCTGGCCAGACGGACCTGGCTTCCTCATGATGCCAGTTGCTGACAATTCTGGCCGTCAGCCCTTCTGTTTCAGCCTGGTGCTTCAGGTGTTCCCAGGCAGAAAGGTTCAGGGGTTCATAATCAGAAAGTAACCTGTCGAATACCTCCTCCCAGCTTTCGTTGTAACGCGGGATAATTCGCTTAAATATCTCCTGACTCAGAAAAAACCAGGCAATCAGGAAACACAGTGCAAACAATGACGGGCGGAACACTGAAACCGTAGCTACCAGTACAACGATGAAGGTTGCAAGCCAAAGGAAAATGTACTTATTTCCTTGCGGAGTGGGCCGGCCAGCCTCCCATTCAGCAATATGCATCCGCATTTTCCTGAGCAGTGAGTTATTACGCTCTTCATCACGCATTACGGCTTCCCCCACGAAGAGCAGCATCAGAAATGGCGCTGAACTCCGCGTCCAGCCACTGTCTGAGTTCTTCCCGTGTCAGCTTATCCTTGTGAAAAACAGAAACGGCCAGGGTGCGCATGGCATCAATATCAAGCGGCTCATATGCCCGAATTTTCCGCTGTATTTTTTCTTCCCGTGTTTCACATGCCTGTAGCAATGCGGCGAGAAGAAAAGCCATTCCAACAGCAATGAAAGCCACGGTAAGCCTCTGATTGCCTGACCAGAAGCTAAAAATCAACATCCCTGTAGCGGTTAATCCCCCTACCAAAAATAGCCAGTGGGGTTTTGTGTTTTTTCCTGCGGACCAGTCTTCCCAGTCCCGTTCAATACCCCTCAGAAAACTAATACGGTCATCTATGCGTGGTCCCTTCATTTGCTCTCCTTTTCTTCCGGTGTTACGTCTGAAGATGATGAGTGCAGCTCACGCCATATCCAGCCACCCGGCATGGTTTCAATCAGGAAGTAACCACCTGCAAAGCAGATGAGAAGTCCTATGAGCTTTACCCATATATTGAAGTGCAGCGCGAACCATAAAATGAATACTGTTACTGTGAATAACAGCATTGGGATCAATCCGGTTGCCGCCCGAAACATTATTTTCCGTGCTTTCATCTTCATTCTCTCATCAGTTGATGGTGTCACCGAGGCGCAGCTGACTGGCCTGACGGAGAACGTCATCCGGGTTGATATTGCCGACTGAGGTGGTACTGGATGCGGTGGTTTGGCTCGCCGGTTGCGGAGTTACGGCATTCTGCGCGGCGTTGCCGGCTTTCTGCAGTTCCTCTTTCGCTTTCGCGTCCTCGGCGTCCTCGATGGTTTCAAGGCGGAAACCCTTCTGGAATACAACGGTCACCTGATTGCCAGCGCCGATATCAATTACCGGGTGGTACTGCTCAGCGCGTTTAATCCAGTACTGGCTCAGCGTGTCGGCCGCCTTGCTGGCCCCGCCGCCTATGCCCTGCTTAAACACGTCACCGGCTCCGACATCCGCTGTGGCACCGAGGCCGACGGATGGTGTAGCGGCAGATTTGATACCTTCGCCAAAGCCTGACAGGAGGCCTGCTGCACCGGCGTAGCCGACAATCATGCCGTTTCGCATAACGGGCTTGCCGCGAATGCCGCCTTTACCCTGGAAGCTGACATGTCCCTGAAACTCCATGTCAACGTGCTTGCCGTTTTTCAGGATGCAGCTGATGGACTGGGTGCGGACGTTTCCGCGCTCGCTGGAGATATCGCCCCACATCTCACCCACAATAAAGCAGCCGTCAGCGTTGAACTCCTTGTTGTTGGGCATCTGAATGTTGCCCTGCAGGCGAATGGTAACAGGGCTGGTATTCTGCTGGCCGGTGACGCTGGCGTTCGCGTCGGCACCTTCAATCAGAACAGCATCAGAGAATGAGCCGGATGGAATCCAGGGGAGTTTGGTTGGCCTTTTCTTCAGGCTGTCGTAGCTGAACTTTGTTGTCGAGAGACTGCCTGTTATGCGCTGGCCAGAGCCGCCCGGATAGAACGCTGCGCCCTGCCCCATATTCACACCAGTGGCGGCCGGTGCACCTGCGGGGGTCACATTGTATTCGGGTGGTCGGGCCTGGCCGGCAGCAACAGGACCGGGGAGTGGTGTTCCGTTCTGGCCAGCAGGTGGTGTCTGTTGGCCAGTGGTCTGGTTGCTGCCGGGGGCTTTCGTAAGCTGGTCATTCAGGCGCTGAATTTCAGCATCCTTTTCAGCCAGCTTTTGCTCGGTGGTGAGCTTGTTCTGCGCGAACTGCTGAGCAAGCGTGGCAAGGTTTTGCTCAAGAGCGGAGGTCTTTGCCTGCTGCTGTGTCAGCGCGGCATCGTTGACCTGCTCGTTAAACGTCGCGGTCACAACGCCGGTCAGGTTTGGTGTTGCAACCGGTGCGGGTTGCTTTTGTTTTTGCTGGTATTGCCCGTACCACATTACGCCGCCTGCTGCAGCTGCGCCGCCAATGATGACGGCGGCCAGGATGGCCAGCTGCTTGCGGCGGGTTTTCAGGTTTTCATTCAGGCTTATGGTCATGGGCGGGCGTCTCCGTCATCTGAAAACACAATCCAGGCATAGCCTTCGCCGCCAGCGTAGAGCTGATTCTGCGACAGCATTACGGCCCGGACGCCCTTGCGCCAGAAATCGCGCTCGCGGAGGCTGCGGGTGATGCTGCCCGGGTTGCTCATCCGGAAGCGAACAACCCGCAGGTGGTTGCCCACAAACTGGCGTTCAGGCGTCAGGCGTACATCACTGGCGGGTGTGTAAGCCGGCATGCGGCTGACCGGGTATTCCCGGTAGTCGTCCGGCACCTGACCATTGACTACGGCGCGGGATAGCGCAACCAGCGTTTTTTCATAGGTCTGCCCTTCTTCCCATGCCTTCGCATCATCGTTCTTGCGAAGTGGTGGTGACATCGGGGTGAAGCGCAGTGTTTTGCCGTTACCCGGCTGCGGCCTGACGTTCAGGCTCAGCGATGAACCGTGGTCAGTCTGGATAAACAGGGTGAAGTTCTGGCCGACAAGCGGAGACAGGATAAGCGCTCCGTCCTCGGTCTGGCTCTGGTCATACGCACCGGTTGGTCCGCTGATGCTGGTAATGAGTTCTCCGTCTACAACAACCTTGCTCGGGTTGGTGTTGCTGAGGGTGACGTTAAAGGCGGCGTCGTTCTCAAACGGAATGGCTGCGGGTGCGGAAGCGGCCCGGAGGCCGCTGGTAAATAATCCCGCTGCCAGAAACACAGCAGCAGCTGCCGGTGAAATGCGAAATTTCATGGGCAGTCCTGTCAGTTAGTGGAAGATACCGGCTTGAGTTCTTCAAAGCTGTGGAGGTTAATCACACCGTTGTCATAACTCAGTTTCAGTCGGTAGGTTTTTTCCTGGTCTTTCAGTGGCGTGATGATTGCGCCGTTTGTGGTGGAGGATTTCAGTACCCCGCTGTACTGCACGGAGCCATCATCCATGACGCGAATTTCTTTCGTGTCGAACTGGGTGGTGATGCCCGCTTTCTGGATGCGCTCAGTTTCTATGTCCAGGGCTTTCTTGAGTACGTCCCGTTCGGCGGATGGGACAAATCCAAGAATCATTTTCTGGTTATGTTCGATGTTTTCCGGGGTAACGTTGAGTCGCCAGTAAATAAAGGAAGCGGCGAACTGTGTCAGACCGGTCGCATCGACACTTTTAGAATCTGATGCAAATGGGCGGTTAAACGTTAACGGCGTGGTGATGGTTTTCTGGGTTGTGGCGAAATACCATGCCAGTGACCCTGTCAGTACATTCCCTGCGCCCATGAGTAAAGTTAAAGCTGAAAGACCAATAAACGCATAGCGGAGTTGTTTATCGCGCTCTCCTTTAATATTCAGTTTCATGAAAAACTATGCCCTCCAGTGCCGGAAACTTGAATCAGGTATCTGGCGAAAGGTTACTTTGAATAAAATTGATGGCAGGTGCCAGTAACAGAAATTAAGCAACCAGTATGACCCCTGCCCTTTTTTCAGATATCTGACGATAAACCAGAGGATTCCCGCGATTACACCAAGTTCAAGTGACAAGTTGTTAAGCACCCCCAAAATTAATAGGGGTGCGGTAACAATTAACTCGTCAATCGGTAAGCCTAAATAACGGTCCTGCTGGTTCATTGTTTCCGGGAAGTTATATTTATCTCCTTCCCCATTCATCATTTAGCTCGCGATGCCGAAGGCGACACGGGTAAAGATGATTGCCATAACGATACCGACGAACACCAGTGGTGAGCGGGCCTTAATGTAAATAAACAGGCCCATGATGATTTCGGCGATGTAGAACCATTTAACCAGTGAAGAACCAGAACCGAAGGTTGAATTAACCGTGGTGTTTTGTGAGGAAAGAAGGTCTGTACCAGATGCGAATGCCGGGTGAGTGACCATAAGTGCAATTAAAAAAGCGCCTGCTGACTTTAAGTAAAATTTAGCTTTGCGATTTTCGCGTGCTTTGCGGAATAAAGACGCTACCGCCCATCCCTTACCGACGTTAAGGGCACTGCCTTTGGTTAACATGTTTGTTTTCTCCGAAGTAAACAAAAGTGAATCGCGTAAGTGCTTGTTTACGCGGGCGCAATTGTCCCATGACCCTAAAAAAAAAAACTGTGACTCATGTCACACTTTTTGGAATCATTCAGATTTATCCGAATATGTAAGTGAGTAGGCTTTGTTGACCAGAAAGTTCGGAAATGGCCTCCGGGATCTATAGCTATGAAAGTTAAAGAGAAAATGTGGGATGGTCGCGGCCGTCCGCGTAAGTTCCAGCCAGGTGAAGCGGTGGAGTGGCGATTGCGTGCTCCGGATAATTTGCTTATGGAGCTGAGAATATGTGCCAGAGCTGGCAACAGGAGTGTGAATGAGGAAATTATTGCCAGGCTTTTATTGTCGCTAAATTATCAGCCGGGTAAGCCAGTCATTAAAACTGCGGAGGGTGAGCGGCTCATAGCGCTAGCGGTAAGATTCGAGGAGTGGCTTGGAAAATTACTTGATAGTGAATCTGCTGAAGTTGTGGCTGAAGTTAAAACCCCACTCAAGCAGGAACAATTGTGGATGTGGCGTGAGGGTGAGCGGATTTTGCTTCCGGGGAAAACAACCGGATATAGCATGCGTATTCCCGAGAATCTTGCTGATGAAATCAGGGCAATGGCGAGGGTGCATAACCGTAGTCTGAATGACGAAATGCTCACCCGCCTGATGAATACGCTGGGTTATTTTACGGAAAGGTTGCTTGACCAGAACGAGGATGCTCAGGCACTTAAAGTTCTCTGTATGGAGTTTGAAGTTTTCCTGAAGGAAAAAATAAGAGAGGTGGAAAAAGGTGACCTCCCCTGGGATGAAAAATCGTCTCAGTGATCGATGCGAGCCGGAGTGTCCGGCTCGCAGATTTATTCCTTTTCGTTGATGAAGTGCCTTGCTTCCGCTTCGTTCTCGGCTGTATTTATGCCGCTAATAATCATATCGAGCGTATCTTCCAGGCTTCCCTCGCCGTCTTTTCCTGTCATTTTTAAATACATTTCAGCGAGTAGTGTTGCAATGAGAACTGTGCCTTCACGTGAGCCGGCTGCTTTTCTTATGAGGTCTCTGCGATATCCTTCAATATCAAACTGGTTGCCATCCTCGCCATCGCGCTTATAAACAAGAAGTCCAAGCCTGATTAATTCGTTGCAGGTAGCTGATATGTTTGCTTCTCCGGCATTAGCGCCGTTTTGCAGGTCTTGTTGAACGATATCACGAACTTCGCGTTCAATTTTATCTTTAAGGTAGATGCCGACTCTTCCCATATTTCTTACCTGTTTTAAGTTAGTGTCGGAACCGACACTACATATAGCCTGTTGGTGGATTTTCAGATTGCTGCGCAAAGGTGCAATGGATTGATACTGCTGTGAATTTACGCTCTATACAGTAGTACAATCCAGCACCAGGATGTGCGACAGTGTGACACTGTGCGATATATAATTCAATGGAATTAAAGCATATCTACAATTGTACGATACATGTGTGACATACCGACACTAACAGGTATCAGGATTATACGATAGTGTAGTGTCGGTATGTGCGACATTTAACGGTCTTAATCCAACAACGCGCAAAATTCTTACGGGCATCCAACTGAAATTAAAAGAAAAATCTGCAAGACGAAGTCTTGCGTGGGGTGTGATGTTTTAAAGGGGGTTAGTAAAGAGCGGCATGTTAATACCTCCTACTGTTCTGACATGTTTATTTCGGACAGGTGTTAAATCCCATCAAGAGAGCGCTCACGCGCGTTTGTAGTGAATTTACTTGATTACGACGATCTGACGGGGTATTTTTTAAAGCGCCTCTCCACAGCCCGTTTATTTCGCTAAAAGGCCAAACCATGAAAATATCGTTACTGCCTGCTGCTTTGCTGACTCTTTCACTATCTGCTGGCGCAGCTCCGCAGATGTGCTTTGATCAGGCCGGGAAAGATTACCAAATTGATCCGCTGCTGCTTATGTCAATTTCGATTAAAGAGAGCCATCTGGTACCGGATGCGATAAATGGATCAAACAGGAATGGAACGGAAGATGTCTGCGGTATGCAGGTAAACAGTTCCCATTACGGTACACTTAAAAACTTCAATATTACCCGTGAGCGCCTGTTAAATGATCCATGTATCTGCGTTTATACGGGAGCATGGGTACTGGCGCACAACTTTCGGTCATACGGGAAAAACTGGGACAGCGTGGGGATGTATAATACTGGACCGAGCAAAAAGCTCATTGTACAGCGCAAGGCCTATGCACAGGACATCAAAAATATATATCGTGTATTACTGGCCAGAAAAAAGTTACTTTCTGAACGTCTCGCGCCAGCTGCGGGAAAGGAGCATGATATTAAAATTGCAGAAACAGCATCGTCACATAGCGGGCAGTAAAAAGCCGCTCTGTTGAGCGGCTTAATTTTCAGGCCTTCAGTTTTGCAAACTCCTCCGCCATTTTCCAGAGCACCTGATTTAATTTGATGTCACCATCTATTCCGGTGACTTCCCGCGTTCTGGTCATCTTCCCTTTTTCCGTTCTGCCACGAATTCCCCCACGGATCACATTTTCCTGCACCACGTTAAACGTGGTCCATAAATCCTGGCCTCTGTCGAGCACACGGCGAGGGTTAATAATTTGCTCCGGTGTAATCGGCGCTGGTTTTCCATCGTATTTAAGTTCCATGGCGGTCGCACCAAAAAGGCGCTGCTCAGGCAAAGTGAGCTGAATGCTTTTCATGAGGTCTATATTTTCATCAACCGCGTCGAATGTTTTCAGCACCGTGTAAGCGCCTTCAATAACCTGCCCGACAATATCCCCTTTGTGGGGTACGCGGATTTCACCAAAATCCTTCCATGCAACCAGACCATTACTGCAAACCTGACGGAACATACCGGGGATCATTTTATAGCTGCTTGAACCATCATGGCTATTCAGCAGAATAATTTCCGGTACTTCCTTTCCGTTAATCTGGTCATGACGACGCAGGCGAAGCATATGTTTTGTAAAGTCGCGTTTATCCTGGTCACGTGTACGTGACTGCGTTGCATAATACGGCTGAAAACCTTCATCACGTAAGCGATCAAGAATGTTAATGGTCGGGATATACGTATAACGTTCAGAGCGTGAATCGTGTTTATCCGATGAGAAAGCGCTCGGAACGATGCGCTGTAATTCATCATTCGTCAGCGGACGGTCTTTACGGATCGAGGTAGGCATACGATAACGGCTTGCGAAACTGACCATTTTTATTTACTCCTGATTATTTAGTTAGAGATGAAGAAATAACGCGGTGAAAATTATCCAGCGGCATTGCAGCTGCCACCGGGCGACCATCTACAACCCAGACAGAGATATAATCCGGGCATTCGTCATTTATTAGCGTCAGCTCAGTGGCATTTTCTGGCGGCGTAAAAATTGCCGGTTGTGGCTCCCCTTCCGTTGCTGCCAGGACCCAGCAAAACAGATCCGTGAACTGGGACGTGGTGAGGTTTGAATCACATCTTCCGGTAGATTCTTGAGCGGCGGTTTTGACGTTGACGTTTCGTGTGTGCATCCTGGTTTTCTCCTGTGGTGATGGTTGTCCATCTCCCTGGTGAGTTCTCTCGCGGCAAAGGGCAAAGGAGCAACGGCGAAGGGAGGAAGGAAAGGGGCGGAGACTAAAGTTTTTGCGGCACGCAAAAAGTTTTGGCGGAGTGCATTTCACCCCTTGGATGACGACCCGACGGTGCTACGACAAGCCCTCCGCGTGAGGACGCACGGGGGATGGCCTCACCGGGGGAACAGGATGCACACACCCGACACGTCGGAACGGCGTGGCGACCTTAAAGCGACGGCATCAGCCGGCGCGGTGAAGGCGTTCCGGACGGCACGGCCGGAGAAGCCGCAGCTTTTGACCTTAGCCATCAGACCCTAGCGTCAGCCCGAAACCCGGAGGGGTTCGGCGGAGCCCGGCGGGTGCGCAGCAGCCGCCCTGGCGGAGTGGGGCTCGACGACCGGACAGCAACGCTGGCCGGGAGCCGAAGGGGGCCATCGCCCTGCCCGTCTTTTGGGTTATGGCCACTGAGCTGCAGCTGAGAAGGTTAACCAGCAGGACGCCGGATATAACGCCCGGGATGAAGAACACAGGGAAAACCAGGCCGAAGCGAGATACAGGCAGGTGACTCATGGCGCTCTGACTTCAGCAAAATCAGGCAGGAAAGGCAGGAATGTGGATAAGGCGGAGGGAGCAGAGGGGCAGCGCCGAAGGCGCGTCCCCCCTTCCCCCGTTCCCCGCAGGGGAACAGCCCTTCCCGGAAGTTCAGGCGTGCGGTCGCGTCGGGAAGGAAAAAGGGGCTGCCAGCGAACCGGCAACCCCTTCATAAAGGCGCTTCAGGCATGTCCACACAGTCTCAGCCCCTGAATGGCGGGGGTTTCCCCCGCCGGGGTTAGCTACTTAGCGGATTCGTAAGCCATAAAAGCTGCCACCTCCCTGTCCGTGTCCCTGTACCGGATTTCGCAGAGCGATTTCCGTGTCAGGTAAGTGAATATCAGCAGTGTGAGACACACTATTAATACGCACCAGAGCAGGGTGTTTCGCGGCAGTTTCATGGCCTTCTTCTCCTTGCCTTGCGGCATCTAAGAGGCTATCCTGATGTTGTCTAGGCATACAGGTGGCCTCGTGGGTTAATGAAAATTAACTACGGGGCTTTCTGCTTTCTGCCACACAACACGGCAACAAACCACCTTCACGTCATGAGGCAAAAAGCCTCAAGCGCCACGTCGATTATACCGGGCAGGAGCTATTTCTTACCAGGTATATCCACGCTTTATGCTGCTTATCGCCTGAAATATCTCAGGTATCCCCATCCCGCGATCACTACGCCCGTGACCAGCGCAAGATTGGGCAAAATGACGTCAAATGCACTTACAAATTCGGCATCAGAATTACCCTGCCCCCAGAATGCCAGCTTGTACCCGACGCCCCAGACAAAGAAGATGATCCCGGCACTCAGAACGCCGTATTTCATTACGCCGAGCAGGATTTCATCTAACCAGCCAGGCGGATCACGCCATGTGATGACCAGAGCTATTAGTGTGCAGATGATCTGGCCTGCATAATAACCAGGCGTACCATGCCATTCTGGCGCAGCATGCTTAACGATTAAATAGAACAGCACGTTCAGGAAGATAACGAGCAACCAGTACCTCATAATTCTGCTTTCCTTATATGTTTTGTCTGAGCAGTCAGACAACATGGTATCTGATTCATCGGGCGGACTTGCCATTGAAATATGCCGGACGTGCAGCCAGCTCACGCTCGATTAACTCATCGGCAAACAAAGGGGCAACACGATTGATCCGTGCCTGCATGTTGCGCCTTCTCACTGCGGCTTTCCGTTCATCGCTCCAGCGCTGGATCTGTTTCTGACCGAGAAAATCCACGCAAACAGCGTAACCTGAGCCAGCAACCCAGCGTGCCATCACCTCCTCAGGTGCCGCCTGCCCTGCCTCCACGACAACTGAAACCAGCTCCAGTGGACCTGGGCAGGGCTTGTGCGGCAATTTCCAGCGCAGGGAATAGCGCCACTTCATACACCGCTCCGGTCAGCCAGCTTATTTGGCACCTGCCAGCGTTCAGCGACACGAACTTGCTCAGGTGTTTCCCGGACAATAAACGGGATTTCATACATCACTGTATACAGCGGCTCACCGCTGATGCGAAGCCAGTCAAGTTCCTTCAGCGACGCGAACCGCGACTGCCAGCGCCAGAACGGTGCAGCAAGCTCTGCCGCGTCAAACTCGTCGCTCCACCGGGTGTACCAGGTGCAGACGGTTTCCGGAGACTGAAAATTCAGGTCGATTTTCGCCTGCTCCAGCAGGTTCTGGCGCAGTTTCCAGCGCTGTTCGTACTCACGAGACTGGCGGCGCATCTGACGCGTGGTCTTAATGCCGGACCTGTGCAGCCGTCGACCCGTGCGGGTGTGCATGACCTCAGGAAACAGTTCGGCCTGTACGTCAATTGTGAGCGGCAGCGGGCAGGCTTCGCCACTGGTGGCGATCATCGTGTTAAGCGCCTCCTCGACCTGTTTCAGGTTCGAATGACGGTTATTTGGCACCCAGTGCAGACCAGGTATTTTATTGGCCACCGTGGCGTTGAGGCGTCCGCTGCCCGTGAGAAGACGCAGAAAGGTACGCACATACGGCATGGCGGGCAGTCGTGCGCCGCGTTCGCGGGCAGACTCAACATGGCTGATAGCCTGTATTGCAGCCTGACGGGCGGGCTTCAGGGAAACGAGCGCGTGTGAGGACGGGATCATGCTGTCACCTCCACATTCATCAGCTTCGCCACGGTGCGGGCAGTGCAGTTAAAGCGGCGCATACCTGCCAGCTGCGCGATCAGCTGGTTTATCCGTTCAGGCTGAAGCGTGTCGCTCTGGTAAAGAGTACGCACCACTTCACCGCCGGAGGACAGCAGCACCAGAAGCCAGTAAGGCGAGACTTCGCCCGGGCTGCACACGCACAGATGCCAGTCATCACTGCCGTCCGCGCTGAAGCGGCACTGGACAGGGAAGAAGCCGCCGAACTCGCTGCGGTATTCGGCGCAGACACGCCATCCTTCAGGTGTCGACAGGAGGCCGGTCACGGCATCGCTGAGGGCGCGGCGCGCGTCCTCTCCCTGCTGACGGATAAACTCCAGGTCTGTGGCGGTCAGGGTGTTGATTTGGTTCAGGTCATATTGCATGGTCATGTCTGTTCCCGCCGCCCGAAGGCGGCGGCCTCCGGAATTAAGCAGCGTGGTCAGTGGTATCAGCGTCAGATTCAGTGGCTTCTTCAGCCTCAGCGGCTGGCGCTGTGCGCACCATCCAGTCAGGCAGCCAGCCCTGAGCATTCAGATCCTGCTCGGCGGCCTTCGCCGCATCGCGGCGCTTGAGCTTCACAACTTCACCCGCACGGGCGCTGAGTCCGGCTTCTTCATAGGCTTTGCCAATCTGGGAAATCGTGAGCTTACCGAAATAGCTCTCAGCATCCGGCTGCCACCATTTGCGCAGGTCAAAGTCCAGCGCCGCTTCCAGCCCGTCCAGTTCACTTTTTTGCGTATGGTTATACATACGTTCCTGAATACCGTTGATACCGTGCGCTGCACAGAATCCCAGCAGGGTGTTCACCTGCTCTGCTGACCATGACAGCAGCCAGGTGAAATCGAGATGCCAGTTTTCGGGCAGCGTTGCCTGAAGCGCTTTTTTCTGTGCATTGAGCGCCGTCAGCGCCTTCCCTTCTTCACCGGATGGAGCCAGTGATGCAAGGTGATACTGATTCGAGGATACGGAGGCTTTCAGCGGTTCATTGCGCTTGCCGTAGGTGCGGTCAAAGAGCGCAAGACACAGCGTCCATGTCAGGAGCGCCACCGATACATCGGGGCGACCCGCCAGTTCCGCCTGAACGGCAAGAGTGCGCTCCGCAGACATGGCCTTAACCAGCGTTGCCGGATAGGCGTCAGCGGGAATGTCAGGCGTGGTGTGTCTGATCACATTACTTTCACGCTCCTGACGCGCCTGTTCTTCTTCTGCCCGGTCTTCGTCGGTCAGCTTGCGGATACCAGGCTGAACCTGAAAATTGCTACCGTCCCATGACACCCAGATTCCGTGCGCGGCGCGAAATTCCGGCGTTGCTTCGCGGTACTGCGCCTCGCAGTAAATGTCATCGATATCCTGCTGAAGCTCGTATTCGTCATCGTAGCTTTCAGTGGCTTCCATTTGTTCTTCCAGCTCACTGACGCGCTTCTGTTCTTCTTCCGTCAGGACAGCTTTCGGCATCGCAAAACGGTACTGTTCACCGTCCTCACCGCTGGCACGCAGTTCCGTCATACGGAACTCAGCCCAGCCCCAGCCCTGCTCCTGCTTAACGCGAGCGGCGAGCACGGTGAGCTTGCCAGCCAGCAGAGATTTCACCAGCGCCGCATCGGCAAAGGTGCTGTCCTTGTCGCTGAACAGGTCGGCGGTCAGCGTACCGCCAGCGGCGGTATAGGCTTCCTCACCCACATACTCAAACATAGGGTGACTGATGGCCATCTTGTCGTCGGTCACCATTTTGCGCAGAGTCTGTACGGCAGGATCGCGCCACTGTTCAACAGCCTCTTTCCAGACCTGCTCCTGACGCTCATGGGTATCAGCAAGTGTCAGGACTTCACACTGTTCAAGGGAGATTTCATCCCGCGCCAGCGCATCCAGCAGGGAGGGGGCAAGATTCGCCAGCTTCAGGCAGCGCTGAACGTGGCGCGGGTGATAGCCCATCAGTGCGCCGATCTGAGAGGACGTTTTACCTTCCTGCTGAAGGGTACGAAAACCGATAATCTGCTCGGCGGGATGCATGTTTTTACGTCGACCGTTCTCGATCATCGAGGCCGCCACAGCCATCTCAACGGGCAGGACTTTCACCGGAACAAACGGCGTGTCTGCATCGAGCACACCGCGCATCACCAGAATGCCTGTGCCTCTGCGGCGACCTTCCCCGCCGACAATGCCGATCGTACCGTCCGGCAGTTCTGCACCGATCAGGTTCTGGAGGATGCCCATTGCCTGAATGCTGTCTGCCATCTCTTCCACTTCCTGATCGGTATGCGGAATGATGCGCGTGTTTAAGTCAGTGTGTGACAGGCGGGAGTACGGGAAGATTTGCACGGGCGTATCAGCGAGCAACTGGACGAGCTTCTGCTCGGTAGACTGCGCGATTTTTTCCGCAGATTTTGTCTGACGGGTGGGTCCTGGCTGGTTTTTTTGCCGTAGAATTGGTGGCGACCATGATTTTTACCTCTCAGTGATAGTTGTGGTTAGCCGTGGCCGGATTGCCCTCCGGTCACGGCACCCGGTTAACCGGTAATGCGTTTCGGGTGTGCTGCCAGTGCTGCAAAGGACGGATAGGCATCAAGAACCTGCATCATGACTTTTGCCCCTTCCAGCATCGCTTTATCCGTTACGCTGCCGCTGTTTTCACACACGTTGATCGTTGCCACGATCCCCGATTTCACATCTGAAAAACTCTCATACATGCGGTTGCTGTACAGGACGCGTTTGCCTCCTGCCATCACCTGCCAGTTGTTGCAGTCATTAAATCGGGTGTCCACGTTGTCAAACTCGACCACGTGGGTGTCGCTGGCCTGAATGCGCAGCAGCTTCACGATTTCAGTGCTCTGCCCGACCTTACGGGTCGCCGGACGGGTGTTAAGGTTCTGCATGTTTCCTCCTTCTCTGGGTCAAGGCCGGACATCCGGCCTCCGGTTAAAGCTGCACGTATTGCAGGTTGCGTTTCAGTTCAATAAGAAAATCCGGTTCAAACGACCAGGCGTGCCAGTTAAGCGTTCCGTTGGTGCGGATCTCCACCTGAACGTCGCCGTATCGGGACACATCGGACAGAGTGACGGTGACCCCCGCTTTCAGCGAGGTGGCCTGAGCCACCCACGCCCGTGCGACAGAAACAGGGTTTTGTTCTTCCCCCATCTTCCTGGAAGATTCTTGAGCGGCGGTTTTGACGTTGACGTTTCGTGTGTGCATCCTGGTTTTCTCCTGTGGTGATGGTTGTCCATCTCCCTGGTGAGTTCTCTCGCGGCAAAGGGCAAAGGAGCAACGGCGAAGGGAGGAAGGAAAGGGGCGGAGACTAAAGTTTTTGCGGCACGCAAAAAGTTTTGGCGGAGTGCATTTCACCCCTTGGATGACGACCCGACGGTGCTACGACAAGCCCTCCGCGTGAGGACACACGGGGGATGGCTTCACCGGGGGAACAGGATGCACACACCCGACACGTCGGAACGGCGTGGCGCCATTAAAGCGACGGCATCAGCCGGCGCGGTGAAGGCGTTCCGGACGGTACGGCCGGAGAAGCCGCAGCCCTTGACCTTCGCCATCAGACCCTAGCGTCAGCCCGAAACCCGAAGGGGTTCGGCGGAGCCCGGCGGGTGCGCAGCAGCCGCCCTAGCGGAGTGGGGCTCGACGACCGGACAGCAGCGCTGGCCGGGAGCCGAAGGGGGCCAGAGGAGGGATTCAGGTGTTTTCAGAGGATTTGCTGATCGGGTTTCAGAGCCGCCACGCCACGCCACGCCACGCCACGCCACGCCACGCCACGCCACGCCACGCCACGCCACGCCACGCCACGCCACGCCACGCCACGCCACGCCACGCAGGACCGTATCCGTGACAATTTGCCCTCACAATGCCTTTCATCTGCATCTCTCCGGGCTTACATCCGGGCGGGAGGGGGGAGCGCCGCAGGCGCTGGCCTTACCGTCCGTCAGCCCGAAGGGATGACAGGGTTTTCGCGCGCGAACAGGCGGCGCCTATGCCCCGCCCGGATTATTTACTTTCCATCCCCCTGACCGCCCTGGAGAATGAAGTGGCCGCAAAGATAGACGGCGCACTGGCGGGTAGCCGATTCGCAGATCTCATCCAGCACTTTCGCTGTGGTTACGGGGCTGAGTCCTGATTCGCGACGTCGCTCGTTGATGAGCGTTTTATACTGACGCAGGATGCTGCGGGTTTCCGGTGACAGTTGCATGGTGTTCTCCTTTTTTCAGTTTCCGGAGGCAATGCCTCCGGTTTCTCAGTCAGGCATCGAGCGCCGCGCGCAGGCTCAACATGACGTCATTTTCTTCTTTCAGGGTTTCTGCCGCTGATCCGCCTCCATCCTCCGCGCATACAGCGATACGCTCCATTTCCTTCCCTGCAAGCTGCATCACCACCGCAAGCGCCGCAGCCGGAATGGTGACATTACGGTGTTTCCGTTTTTCTTCCACCATCATCTCAACAATGTTGTAGATGAGAGGGACACATCCGGAGGGATACAGCTCTGCCTCCAGTCTTTCCATCACCACGTCGATCTCTTCATCACTGAGATCCCAGTCAATGCAGAGACCGCGAATATCGTTCCGGCTCCAGCTGGCGAATACAAATTTCTCGCCGTCATTATCGTCATCACGCAGCATTTCGATGGCGATCTCTTTTGCTGTACCAATCATGTTTTTCTCCTTTAGTCGGGCGGCATCGCCGCCCGTGGTCAGTCAGTCAAGGGCACGCCAGATCGTGGCGCTTTCCGGATGGGTATCAGCAAATGCCATAAGCTGCTCATAACGGCGGCAGAAGTGGCGGCACAGCTCCTCATGGTCATGGTTGCTGTGGTGCCAGCTCCGGTGATTCAGTACCAGCGCCGTGAGGATGATCCCCGCCACTTCCCCGCTGACAGTCTGCTCAAACCAGTTGTCCGGATTGCACAGGGTCAGACTCTCCACGTCAGGCGCCATATATCCGCCACCTTCCGGCAGCCGGTAAAACTGCCAGAATCCCCCCTGATACTCAGGGCAGTAACGCTGGGCATAGGCGTACACGGATGCCTCGGACGTCATAAAATCGCCGCCAAACAAATCAGGCAGGAAAGTCAGGCGCTGCGCACCCTCAAGACGAACAGCATCACAGGTCACGGTCTGGTTCATAGATCCTCCACGGTTAACATATTCTCGGTTCCGGCATCGCCGTGACGACACGACAGACCGGCGAAAAGCGGAGGACACAGGGGCGACGCCGCAAGCCGCAGCGCAAAGCCTTCACGTGCTGAATGCACCGTGAAGGGTGCGAACGGGTGAGCAGTTGTGTTTGATGTCAAACAGGAAAGATGTTTAAAAGACGCGTAGTGTTTGCAGGCGATGAATGTCTGTTATGAGCGAAATGCGGATAGTGATGACAGCATTCCTTTTGAATCAACGGCGGGGCAGATAGTAATGACACAGGCTTTATAGTCTGGTAATGGTCGCTCTGAAAGCGACCGTTCATGGATCCGATGATTAAATGGCGCCGCACACAATGAACGCCTCGGTTCGCTGGCCAGCCTAAGTATCTGTCGACTGCGCGAATCGGCAGAGTGCGGCTCCGACGGGCCGCAAAAGTGGCGTTTCCGCCTGAATACTATGGTCTGATGAAAAACAAAGGGGACGGATATTAAATCAGTACCTCTCGCAGTCTGATGGGGGCGTCTCCCCTTGGGAATACACTGGCGCTCAGACTGTATGAGCCTGCCGGATCCCCTCCAAGTATAATCATTACAGGCTCCAAGCACTGGTAGTCAGGGTTCGCTGCAATGCTTATCATGGACCTGAAGTCATCGCCACTTGGCTCGGGTGAGCCTCCTGGATGAAAATGCCATTCACCAACATAATACAATCCCGTTTTCCATCGAGCATGAAGTAAAGGCCTCAGCCCTCTGACGCCCCGTTGAAATGTCGTCCGTCCAGCGAGTGAATCCGTTGGACGGGTCGTAGCTTCCACGATCATTGCCTTAGAACTGTCTTCGCTGTATGAGCCAATCAGAATGCCACCAGTTTCATTTACGCCAGCTTTAAGACATTCGGAAACCATTTGCTTAATGGTTGAGGAGCTAATAACGACCGTATAAAGCGCACCCTCTCTCGAAAAAGTCACATCTTTAATACTCATGCGGCTCTCTCTCAACAGTACCATCAGGCATCTGCTTAAAATATTCATAGATTCTCCCTGGCGCACTGACCACCCGGCAAATGAATTTTGTACCGACGGCCGCCCATAACTGTACGTCATCGGCACGGGCCGGAAATACAGGATGCCAGCACCCGATGCCTTCTATTCTCGCCTCATCTATCTTGATCTCAGGTGACGCCGAGGCGTCGAAGCGGCTGGAAGCATCCGTAACCGGAAACGTTGTTTCACTGGCAGCAAACGCAAATAAACCTTCAGCCCGCCATGTCATAGCCAGGCTGATAAATATTTTTTCACCTTGCCAGTCAAATGCCGCCAATGACTTAAGAACGCCATCATCACCGGTACAATCAATGATCACGTCGTACTGACGCAGTGAGTTTTTTGCGGCCTCACTCTCAGGGGGAAACGCGCAGCTGAATGAACGTGCACTTGCGTCAGGCAGAATACGATTCAGATGCTCAACCAGCGCGGCCGCTTTGTTATGGCCAACTGACGTCATTGTCAGGGCATGACGGCTAAGATTTCCGGTCTGTAGGAGGTCTGCGTCCAGAATGCCGAGGCTGACAACACCAATGCGCATCAGGTTTTCTGCAATCATACTGCCCAGTGAGCCTGCACCGATTATCAGCACCTTTTTACTGCGAATGTCGTTGGCTGCTTCGCCACGTGTTCTGAGCTGGTCGGCAGCCCAGTTTTGCGTCCTCACCCACCTTATGGGCTCTTGTGAAAGTGGCTGTTCGCGATCCCAGGCTCTGCGATTCCGTTCCGTTGGACGGAATCCGGGGCGCTTTGTCATCGTATTACTGAGACCGGTCAGACACAGCGCCAACCAGTGAATGCGCGCTGGCTCATCTCCAATTTTGTTTTCCAGCGGAAAACCCAGCAAGAGTAATCCGGGCGCGCGTTGCTTGCGCAGGGCTCTGACAGAACGCCCAATATCTGAAAAAAGGTCCGGCAGTGATAACCCCCATTGTGCGAAGCAATGGCTGAGCTCCTGCCAGGTCCTGGGTGCCTGCCAAGGAGCCAGAACGGGGAGTGTAGGCAAAACAGACCACACAGCGTTCGTTGTTCTCGTGCCTCTGCGCATGAACGGGGACCATTTGGTTGTCCGGATTAGCTTTCCTTTGTTATCAAAAAACTCACGCAAAAAGCGGGTACCGCTCGCACCAGGCAATCCAGTGCTGCTTGCAAACCCCCATTCTCCTGTTTTCGATGTCCAGAAAGGGAGATCATCAGTCTGTTCGCTAAAGCCGATCACAGTAAAGGGTGACTGACCGGGGAAGGCGGGGAGTTCAACAGCATCCCCGGTTGTAACCAGTTTTTCCTGTGCAGCGGCATCAATCCAGAGTAGCAGCCTGCTGAGTCGCCATCTGATTCTGTCGAGTAATGCTTCGGGTTCCTGCCCCCATAAGTTACGACCAAATGCGGCGGGCGTATTCTCAAGGCACGGATTTCCTGATGTCCATCCACGGGTAGACGCATCCGAAAAGTTGTAGTTTTGGTGCTGAAACGTTGCAGATATACCTTCCGATTTATCGGGATAGACCTCTATGCGTATCTGAGCCTCTTCCTGCCAGAGGACCAGATGCCAGACGCTGTGGTCTGGCATGAAGCTGGAGCCGGGTACGGAAAGCCTGGCGGTGAATTTAAGCGACCATCTCTTGTCAGCAGAAAGCACCCAGGAATTGTTCGTCCGCATCCTGGGATCATTATTGATAAGGGTGAACGCTGCCTGCAGCTCTCGTGGCACCTGCTGAATGACTGTACTCAAGCGAAGCGCCCGGTTTTCTGTGGTTCCGCTGGTTTACTTGGCACTGTAAATCCGCCATTGCGATCGCCGCCCTGAGGACCGGGTAAAGGAAACTTGGCTCCGAACAGTTTACGCCATAGTTCTGCACTTTCCTGAGGATCCTGAGAGGCCAGCGCGTTACGGGCAATTTCCGCCGCCCCCGCAATACCCTCATAAAATGAACAGAAATCGTCGGTTGATAAGCGCGCCATCACGTCATGCTCTTCAACGCCGTGATCTGGCAAACACGGCTTACCTTTCTGGCTGTAAATGTCTGCCCAACGGCACAAAAAAGTGTCCAAAAGCTGAACAAGACCTTTGCCCATTGAGGTGGTTCCATTATTCAGCGCATTACCAATCAGATGCTCCAGCGGATAGCCTTTAGGGTATTTCGGCAGGTTTTCGCTGTTCTGTTGTCGCCACCATTTCACCGCCCTGACAAGGTTAATGTAGTGACCGTTGCAAACGCGGTTTTTCTCAGCGGTCCATCTGATCTGCGCGAGAGGATGAGTTCGGCCCCACTCATTTTTTTCCCTGTCAGGTAGCACTAACGGGTGTGCTTTCCATTCTGAAGCGGGGGCGTCCTCTACCTGCGCGCTGCTGCTCTCAGACAACCATCCCGTATTGGGGGACCAGCTTTTATTCAGGCGCCAGTCAGTTTGCTCTTCCAGAGAGTTAACAGTCAGAACTGACTCTGACTTATAGAGTTGCTCAAGATGTTTTTTTTCTGCCCCTGACTCAGGGATGGCGGTGATCACTAGGTCCAGTTCGACATAGGAGAGGGTAATACCAAAAGAGCGCCCCTGAGTTTCCCATTTACCCGGGTAATACTTGTCGAGGAATGGGATGAACAGGTCCATTGCATCAGTGGGAGACATCAAGGTATGGTCAAGATTGGTAACCACGACAATATCAACGTCAGGGCGTTTATCACCGAGCGGACGGATTGCCGTTGAACGACGAATGCTGCCCTGCAGGAACGTTGATACGACAATTTCCTTGAGTAGTTCGAAATTCTTCAGGCGCTCGCGCAGTGTCCTTGCACCACTTTTCCAGTCTTCCTTCTGTGTATCAGTCGGCCTGATATTTGCTAAAAATTCGTTGAACTGAGGTTGAAGTTCCATAATGATTAAACCTTAAATGAAGGAAGGTAGGAGCCATCTCGTTGGCGTTGAAAGTCAAACTCATAAAAGACGCATGTCCCCAGAAAATCGGTGTGCTGGCCAAGATAAAAATTAACGGCATTTGGCGCAGCGCTGAAAATATGCAGGCTTGCCTCAACCGGTAAATTTGCATCCGTGACGGCATCGGATATTTGTTCGGCAAGCGCTACGGCATGTGAACCATTTTTCACAGATCGTTGCCCGTATCCGTTTGCAGGGGTGACATGAATGATCCGTCCTATGTCAGGCTGATTTGCGAGTATGTAAGCTTGCGCTTTTGGCAGCGCATTTCTCGCAATGCTGAGCACTACTGCAACATCGCTTCCGGTTCCGATAGTCTCGATCTCGATAACCGCAGCAGGTTCGTTGTGGGGTTCGTATTCAGACCAGATAGAGTCGCCCGATCTCCCTTTCTGGACCAGTTCGATTTCTACGCCTGACTTGTGACCAAGACATTTTCCGGCAAGCATTGCAATGGAGCTGTGGGTATTTAGATACAGCCGAACTTTACGCTCCGTCTGCCTTATACCTGTGAGGAAGGTTTCTACTTGGGGCTTAATAACATCATTCCACTCAATGCCTGGGTAGGGAAATCGACCTTCGAAGAGAGAAAGCAGAGATAGTGTGTGTTCCGGAAGCGCATCCATGATGTCCAGTGGCCCATCGCTGAAGGAGCGCAGCGCAACACTTCTGAAGTTTTCAGGTGGTTCCGCCCTGAGCCAGTTTTCTTCCACGCACAGGGCTGTGAATTGTTCACGTGTAAATCGGTAACGTCCCTGACTGCGTAAAGCACGAGCAGCTGCATCGAACCGAAAGTCAGAACTGGTTTCGCAGGTAATCAGGCCAATGATCTGGAAGCAGGTATTAACTTTTTCACGCATCGCTTCAAGTGTGGGCTGTGACTGATGGATGTAAAACCCTGTCAGCACCAGCTCCAGTTCTTGGTCTGTGGAGAGCTTGAGATGTTCACGCCAGAGCTTGCGAACCTTTCCCTTTCGGCTAATGTCAGTCGTGCCATCGAACAGTTTATCGAGTCGTAATGAGCCATCCACATTGCTGATTATTTCACCAAGTGGGTCTGCATCAATAATTCGATCTGTCGTGACAAGATTAAAAGCAGAGTTGGCAGGCGCAGTGCTCTTTGCCTCTTGTAGCCTTTCAAGAATTGAGAAGGTCTTAGCGCCAATGAAGGCCGGGTCAATCAGGTCTTCAAAACCAAAACTTGTAGCCTGTGTAACGTGAAATTTGATTTGATAGTAATCGGCCTGAATTCGTTCTGGCCCAGTGCTGCGGCGGGGAGGGTTATAACGTGTAATTACGTCATCAAAAGCTTTAGGGCCGTCGGCCTCATAGGAAACTTCTGATACGAAACCCTGATCGGGATTTTTAAGTCTGGATGCCTCAATCCAGAAATATCGAGCCTGATAATCATGACCATGCCAGTTAGCCAATACAGAAGTCGCCATGAGATTCGTCCCAAATAACAGTAATATTTTGAAACTATCACGTCAGAGTATACTGTTCAAGAAGACAGTGATTATTACAGGTTCTGAAATTCATTAACGACTCATTTGTATTTAAATAATTGATATTATTATCAAATCAAAAATAATGTCAGTCAGACACCCGTTAAACTGAAGAGCAAATTTTTATTAATTCCCAGACGTTCTCTGAAAAAGAACATTTAACTGCAGACTTCTGTAGGAAGATCAACTATTGAACAAAATGACATTGATCAAAGGTGAGATTAGTGACTGTGTATTCAAGACATAAGAGTCATCTCAGTAATTATACTTAGTCCCCCCTTCCCCCCGGCGTTGCCGGTGTTTCAGCACGACTGCAGTAACCGGCAGGTCAATAAGCTTAGCCGACTCACCAGAAGCGGCATTTTCGGAACCGTCGGCTGGGGTCTAATGTAAAAAATAAAACACTCTAAGGATCCAGGATGGTTCGCTTTGAGCGAGGAATGGATAACATGCTCTCGACAAACTAAAATAGCACGATATAAGCAAGTTCCGAGTCTGGCACAAAGCGGACTCTCAGGGATCCCCCTGATAAAATCGTTCTGACTCAGGCGAGTGTAAGAAATTTTATAACTAAGTGTTTAGACCGTTAGCGCCCTCATAAATCCAGTCTTTTTGATCCCGAAACATTGCATTGAGTATGGTGATAAATTTTCTTATACAAGCAGTAAGAGCCACCTTTTTGGGCTTTCCCCTTGCAAGTAATCGAGTGTAAAAAGCCCTGATTTGGGGGTTGAAACGCACTGCTGAAAGCATAGCCATAAAGAGAGTCGCGCGCAGACCTGACCTCCCTCCCCAGATCGCCCTCTTTCCCCTGAGTTGTCCGCTGTCCCTGTCATAAGGACAAACCCCAACCAGCGCTGAAACCTGTCGACGCGTAAGCGAGCCGAGTTCCGGAAGTTGTATCAAAAGAGTGGCCTGTGTTATTGGCCCTATACCTTTTACCTTGTCAAGCAGCTTACGTTTCATAGCCAAAGTATCATCCTGGCGTAGCCGTAGCTTAATCTCGGCATCCAGAATATCAATCTCAGCGTCAAGCCATTTGATATGCCGCATGATTCCCTGCTCAATATAAACACCACATAGTTCCTTGAGACGGTTGGTTTCCATTACACGGTTCTGAACCAGCTGACGCCGACGCATCAACAGTATGGCCAAATCCTGTTGCTGCTCGCTTTTTATCGGCCTGAATTGTGGGGTCATGCGCCGACCATATTCGCAGATAATTCTCGCGTCGATTGGGTCACTCTTTGCCACCCTACCCATGGCTCTGGCAAAGTTTTTTATCTGACGAGGATTAATTACAGCGACTGGCAAACCCGATGCACTTAGCATTAATTCAGCAGTACAATGATACCGACTTGTAGCTTCCATGACGACTCCAGCTACAGTAAGCCCTCTTAGTGCTTTCTGTAATTCATGAACTCCCGAAGCTGAATTTTCCAGATGTAGCAACTGCCCGGTAGTGTCGATAAACACTTCCAGAGTGTTCTTGGCTACATCTATACCAACAATGGTTTTATCACTCATATTCAGTTCTCCCTGCCTTGCAGATACGGGCTCGTTATACGCCCAGGCAATTGTTCGGGCTAATACTGAGACTGATGTTGCGCAATGGTGCTCACCCTCGGGCTCATATCCCTGGACGAAGAACGTGCTGCAACATCAGGTAAATCACAATGAGTGTATACGTTTCTCATTGTCATACTGATCATACAAGGACGGAGACAACGTGAACCCTTGCGACCGCAGCGGCCGGGTTAGCGTGAAGGCACGGCGGGTAATTTTTTACGGGAGATATAAAACGGAGGGAAAATTTCACATTAAATTAATATGTGATTTACATCACAAAACAATGCATTATAATCGCCGAAAAATTAAGCGTTTAGTTTTGACGGCAGGGATGAGATGTCACCCTGCCGTTTTTTTCTGAAGTGTACGGGGCCGGATTTAACGCACAGGAGCGGCACCAATACGTCTCAGCGCATCCTCTACTTCACGCAGCCCAAAAATATCTTCCGGCGGCTGCTCTTTTCCGGACAGGCTACATACCGTAAAGACGGCATTTGATGCGGTTAATCTCTCGCGGAACAACGCCTGCAGTGCCACAACGACCAGCGTACGTTCGTCTCCTGTCAGTTCTTCAAGCTGCATACTGTTTCCTTCAGGTTAATGTTCATATTCATCCCCGCCCCTCTGGTTTTTTCTCGTCAAACGCCAGGAGAACCCCGAGGCCGATCAGTGAGGCATAGCAGACCTGCATCGCGATTGTCACCGGCAGGGAGATGTTATCAACCAGAACGCCGGGAACCACGACGGCCACGCCTGCCAGTATCATCCCCCTGCCGGTCTTTTTGACCCGTTCCGGCCACTGAGATTCAGGCACGTTCCGGCCGCGCAGAAAGTTATGAATGCACTGCACTGCTTTTTGTTTAATCACTGACATGTTCTAGTCTCCGAATGCCCGGCGCATATTTTTCTTTATGCTGGTCGCTTCTGCGGATACCGGTGCGGCAGGCTCCGCTGGTTTCTCCGGCACTGCAGCCATACTCACGTCAGCCGTACCAGCCATCTGCTGAACCAGAACCTGCAGCTCGCTGACCGTGCCGGGCGGTACCGGCATACTGGCCAGCAGACGCGGCAGCTCCGGTGCGGTCGTATGCAGGGCCAGACCGGTGATAATCAGGTTTCTCAGCAGCTCTCCGCGCAGGCGGGATGACACGCCCGTCAGCACACGCTCAACCCTTTCACTGCTCCGGTCATCCTGAAGCGTCAGGGTGTAACGCCGGCGCTGGTATTGCGTCTCAGGTGACATGGCCAGAGCCGCCACGCCACCATCAGGCTCATCAGAAAGTCCTGAGAGTGAAGACCAGGTGCCGGATACCAGCGCCATCACGGCACAAAGCCGGATGGCGCTCAGATGTCCGTCAAAGAACACCGGGATCAGCGCCGGTAAACGGGCATCCGTCTGGTACATCACCGCCCCGGCGGTGGCGGCGGTCCGGATGAAATCACCGCGCAGGGGCTGTGAGATGGTGCTGATGGTCGCCATCGACGCGATGTCGGTGCGATCGTCGCTGTGCAGATAGAAAGAATACTGGCCGTCCGGCACGTTTAGTCCTCTTTATTGTAAAGGGCAATCTCTCTGGCCAGTGCCAGCTGCGGATCGCCGATAACCTCGATACGGTCAGGAGCCAGAGGCCAGGCCTGACGGATAGCCTCTTCAATGAGGGATGCCCCTCCCCCGACCAGGAATACCCGGTTAACGTTCCTGAAGGCCGTCAGCTCACTGGTGACGCGCGCGCCCAGGGAAGTGATTGCCTCTGTAATTTTGTTCAGAACATCGTCAATTTTTCCGGCATCGTTGATCACTCGCTGCAGATACTGACGATCATTGCGGTTGCGGATGACCGTGTCAGCAATAAGCGCGCTGGTTTCGCTGTCTGCAGCCCGCAGCGCGCCTGCAGCTGCGCGGGTGACCTGTGACACGCCGACAGACGGATTGCCGTGTACCGCACTGATATCATCAAACTGTCCGACAATCACGCCGGCATCGAGCGTGGTTCCGCCGAGATCGATAATCAGTGTGGTCTCAGCGGGACCGGGCTTCAGCTCGGCGAGACGGGAGAACGCCGCCGGCAGTGATTCCGGCATCACCTTCACGTCCGTTACGGTAAATGCCCTGTCCTTATTCAGAACCAGCTCACGCATCAGGTTTTCCCGTTTGCGTCGGATGTTCTCCTCGTTCCGCTGACAGTCCCCGTCATAATACTCGCTCAGGGGCAGCGTCACGGTCAGGCTCACCGGCTGCGGCTCAAGTCCGCTGTTCAGCAGGGCATGATGCACGGCCAGCAGGTTGAGATCACCGTACTGGTATTCCACGTTTGTTGTCGGGATGGCATCCCGGCTGACGCTGTCCCAGGTGTATTTCAGCGTGCCCACCTGATAGTTGAACGTTGCGGCACTGAATTCCGCCACTTTCCAGCCATGCCGGAAGGAGTTAGCTGAAACCCGGGTCTGCAGCTCGTTTCCTTCAAACCATGCCAGCTTAACATTAGTTGAACCATCATCGCAGTAAATATTCATCATTATGCTCCTTCAATTAAACTCAATTTGATACATATTATAAGAGCAAAATGGCAAAATAAAAGCCTTATTTCTCATTATGAGTAATTCAAATTTCTCATAATGATATAAAATAACATTTTGAGTAACTTAGGTTACCCACCCTGTTCATGAAGCAGGTGATCTGGATTATCCTCACGCTGTTAAATATACTGTATGCATAACCAGTATATTTAGACGTCAGGAGGAAAGATGAAACTGCAGCTTTTCAGCACCGGGAAAGCACTACCGGCACAGGCCTATCCGTTGTTTGCAGACCTGGCCAGCTGCGGTTTTCCCAGCCCTGCCGCGGACTATGTCGAGTCCGACCTGGATCTCCATGATTACTGCATACGGCACCCGAGCGCGACTTACTATCTCCGTGCCAGCGGTGACAGTATGTCCGACGGCAGCCTTTACAATGGCGATCTGCTGGTTGTGGACAGTGCAGAGAAGCCCCGGCACGGCGATATTGTTGTGGCCAGCGTGCAGGGGGAGTTTACGGTTAAACGGCTTCTGCTGACGCCACGACTGACGCTGCAGCCAATGAACGCCGCCTGGTCGCCGATTTATCCCGACCCGGACGATCTGGATATCTTTGGCGTCGTCACGCACATCATCCACCGCCCGAGGGAGATGTACTGATGTTTGCCCTGGCCGATGTGAACAGCTTTTATGCCAGCTGCGAACGTGTTTTCCGCCCTGATTTGAAAGGAAAGCCGGTTGTGGTGCTCAGTAATAACGATGGCTGCGTCATCGCAAGAAGTGCCGAGGCAAAGCCCTGGATCAAAATGGGCACGCCGTGGTTTCAGATGAAAAACGAAAAGTACCCGGAAAAAATATACGCGTTCTCAAGCAACTATGAACTTTATGCCTCGATGTCAGCGCGCGTGATGAGCTGCCTGGAGGAGCTGGCCCCCAGGGTGGAACAGTATTCGATTGACGAGATGTTCCTCGACCTGACCGGCGTTGAGCACTGCATGGACCTGGAGGACTTCGGCCGGCAGCTGCGCCAGCACGTGTATGACTGTACCCGTCTGACCATCGGCGTGGGTGCCGGGCCGACGAAAACCCTGGCAAAATCAGCCCTGTGGGCCTCAAAGGAGTGGAAACAGTTTCGTGGCGTGCTCGCCCTGACCCGGGGAATCCTCAGCGAACGCGGAAACTGCTTTCACTGCAGCCGGTCGAAGAGTTCTGGGGCGTGGGAAACCGTATTGCACGCAAGCTCAATGTTCTTGGCATCAGGACCGCGCTCGATCTGGCCCTGACGAATCCGGCCTTCATCCGGAAAAATTTCTCCGTCGTTCTCGAGCGAACAGTGCGCGAACTGAACGGGGAAAGCTGCATGTCGCTTGAGGAAGCACCGCCTACTAAACAACAGATCGTCTGCAGCCGCAGTTTTGGCGAGAAGATCACTGAATACGATTCGCTGCGCCAGGCTGTCTGTCAGTACGCAGAACGGGCCTCAGAAAAGCTGCGTAAAGAGCGCCAGTACTGCCGGCATATTTCCGTATTCATCAAAACGTCTCCGTTCGCCGTTAAAGAGCCTTACTACGGCAACGTGGCCACGGAGAAACTGCTTACCCCCACTCAGGACACCCGGGACATCATTGCGGCCGCCACAACGGCTCTGGAGCGTATCTGGAAGGATGGGCACCGGTATGCCAAAGCCGGTGTGATGCTGAATGACTTCACCGGCTCCGGCGTTTCGCAGCTGCAGCTGTTCGACGAACGTCCTCCACGTCCTCACAGCGCTGAGCTGATGAAGGTTCTCGATGGCATTAATCATTCCGGTCTGGGACAGGTCTGGTTTGCCGGGCGAGGGATTGCGCCTGCATGGCAGATGAAACGCGATATGCTCTCCCCTGCGTACACCACCCGCTGGAAAGATATCCCCATAGCGAGGATCAGTTAAATTTCGCCTTTCAGAGAGAGCCAGTAGTGCTCGCCGCAGCCGAACGACAGGGCGAAGCCCGCGAGTGAGCGAGGAAGCACCAGGGAACAAAACGAACATAATCTTCTTACGCACCGAATACAGGAATCACTGTAACATCTCAAAATCGGTATTGTGATATAAACAGCTGAACAGAGTGGGACCATGGTCCCAGTTAAGTCCGGCGTGTGGAATAGATATTCCCGGTGGGGTTGACGGGTGAGTTCTGCCACGCAAGTAGGATGTGGGACCATGGTCCCAGTTAAGTCCGGCGTGTGGAATAGATATTCCCGGTGGGGTTGACGGGTGAGTTCTGCCACGCAAGTAGGATGTGGGACCGTGGTCCCAGTTAAATCCGGTGTGTGGAATCGACATTTAGGGCGGGGTTGACGGGTGAGTTCTGACACGCAGGTAGGAGGAGGGACCGTGGTCCCAGTTAAATCCGATGTGTGGAATCAGTATTCCGGGATAGGTTACCGTCTGAGTTCTGATATGCAGGTTGAGGGGTGAACCATGGAACTAGTTAAGAAAAAGTAGCAGGAACTAAATCTTAGATTGTGGTAACAATCAGGTTGGGAGAAGAAATCAGACCTTTTTAACAACACAGGGCTATCGTGCAGAGAATAGCTGCTCCGGATGTATATATTCCGAAGCAGCATGTAACGCATTAAGGATATTGGAAATTAATGATAACGCTCGCTTGTATCATTAAACAGGCTAAACTTTTTGTAAGTCGCGCAGTATGCTTTCTATCTTCTCGATACACTCGGCAGGCAAACGAGATTTATCGAGATTAAAAATCACCTTATCGCCTTTGTATAGGGCTGTCGCACCAGGTACAAATTGATGACGGGTATTAAGGTTAACTTTTCTACCTGATGGCTCTTTCAGAACATCCGTCAGTAAACCAATAACTTCCTCGGATTCAAAGATAACTCCCGCTTTCTTTTGCTCATGAAGCTGTTGTGTCCGTTGCAACAATAAAGCTTCTTTTCCCGAAAATGCTTTGTACAGCGCCTCCCCAGAGCGGGCGGAAAGTTCACCAGGATGAGTAAACAGGGCAACCACTGATTTTGGCAAATGGGCCGTGTTGATGCAACGCGTGATGATTTTACGGGAAATATTCTCAGCTTCAGCCAGAGCAGAGATATTGCCGTTAAAATCATTTTCCAACCGCTGTGCATAGCGCTTGCCCCGTTCATAAGCGCTGACAGGGCGGTAATCATTACCCAGCCGTGATAAAGTCATCATCTGTTCGTCATCAAGATCCCCGACGAGAACACGATAATCCGATGATGTCAGTATGGCGGCTTTACGACGGCGACTACCATCTGCAATCTCAATGACACCTTCTACCCGTCGTCCGAACGCAGGTGTCTGCTGACCACTCAGGATGAAAGAGGGGATCAGATCATCAAGCGCGTCTTCGGTCAGTAGTTCCTGGTCACGTTCATTACCTGACCAGACTCTCGATGCCGTTTCAACACTCTCGCCTGGGATGGCTTCCAGAATAAATTTCACTTCCCGGCCGCAAACTGGAAGCAGAATGGCATTCCCGCGGGCCATGGCTCCAACACGTGAAATTAATGAATCAACCATCGGTGCAGCGGGTGCCGCTGACGGCTCAGTTTCGGGGCGAATATCTTTTACGGTATGTTTTGGAATAACTGGAGCACGTTTCATTATCTGATCTCCCAGCGAGGTTTAATCAGGCGATCAAAAATTTCATTACAGACAGGCTCCCAGATAGCCAGCGCATTTCGCCAGGCTCCTGTAGACGAGCGTTGATCGATAGCCTGCTCAAACACTGTTCTCATACGGATCTGACCTTTACCGACTTCATCGGTCTCGCGTACAACGTTTTTCAGTACCATGCTTCCCCACGCATCGCGGATCTGTTCTTCCATCCAGGGTGACTGTGAGCCATTGTTATTGCTGTACTTGGTTAGAAGAATTCTGACGTCAGGTTCAAAACCCTGCAGGTCCACGTTTTTTAACAGATCGCGCAGCATGTCAAAAAACTGAAGGGCAGAGGTGTAATCGAATAACTCTGCTGGCGTTGGCACGATGAGTACATCCGCAGCACAGACAACATTGATGGTACCAATACCGAGGTTCGGTGCACTGTCGATAACAATTACATCATAATCATGAGCCACCGTTTCGATGGCCAGACGAAGCATCATATGGGGTTCTGTCGGGAGTTTACCGTCGTCAAACCTTCCCATGAGCTCTGTTTCAATGCGGTGCAAAGCCAGGCATGACGGAATGATGTCGAGACCCGGCCAGCAGGTGGGTTTGATCGCATACGCTGCATCATCGCGCTCACCGAGATAAAAAGGCAACAGTGTGTCTTCGGCATGGATATGCAAATCAGGGACCCAGCCGTGGTACATGGAGGCTGTGCCCTGAGGATCATTCCCTTCGACAAGCAGTACCCTCAGCCCTTTCAGCGCCAGATCCTGTGCCAGGTGGACAGATACCGATGTCTTATAGACCCCCCCTTTATGTGCTGCCACCGCAATGACAGGCGGAACGCTGTCATCAGGACGGCGCAGACGAGTGCCAAATACATCCCGCATATGGTTGATTTGTTCAATGGTGTAGCCCACCCGCTGCTCCACCCGTCCACGCATTTCCATATCAGGATGTGGAAGGCGTCCTGCTTTTTCTGCATCACGGATTGCCTGAGAAGAAACGCCAATCAGATCGGCGGCCTCACCCACCCGCCAGCGACGGGTAATTTTCCTGGCTTCCGGACTATCATCGTTAAACTGTGCAATCGCGATAGCTTTCGTCATTTCATGACCGGCCTTAATACACTGGTCAAGCGTTTCCATCAGTCCCATTCTCTGTTCCTTGTTATCATCTTTGCATTAATCTATTAAATCTTGATGAAAAGCGCAAAGCAACATTAAAAATGCAAACCAGCTTAAAAATTGCAAAGCTGATCAAAATGTAGCCGTGCTCAATTCAGCATCCACCTGAAAGTCTGCCGCATACTTCAGTCAATATTATCCGCTCGCCGCAGAAAACATGTGCACGCAGGCGCATGCGTCGAGGAATTGGAATTACTGCGTACTTACAAGGTGTGGCTGACGCTCTGAAGCTAGCGAAGATCCAGCGGATGGTTCTGAATGGTGAGGAATTGACTACAGTATGTAGATTATTGACTGCGGCATGAAGCAGAACAGGAACAGGGAAGGGGAATGGAATGCATTTTTCTGCATATCACAGTCAAGATTATTGCCTTTCCGGGTATTGTATTACCGGGTTGTTGTACCAGGATTCGTATTGTGTCATGTCAGTAGCCCATATGTACGGGATGCTGGCAGTTATTCCATATTTCGATCCAATAACTGATCCTTAAGGAGATCATAGTGAGATCAAAAAGAGATCCCCGGATCGTGCAGCGCCCCGCTGCGCCTGAGCTCGGAGACTGTCTTCATTAACTATGGTGTGTAGTATGTTGACTGTTGCGTGCAGGATCACCTATTGCGGTATGCAATTGTATTAACTGGGGTATGTATTTCCGTTGACTGTGATATGCGTATATACTTTCCTTTGTGGATAACCGCGGGTTAATGAAATGGCTATGGAAAATAATGAGTTACCCCTGAATCTTCAGGAGGTCAACAAGACAACGGGCGAAGTTGTTAAGCTGGATGTCAACAGCGCCAGTACTGTTCAGCCTGTTGCACTCATGAGGCTTGGTCTGTTCGTTCCTACACTGAAATCGACTTCCAGGAGTAAGGCGAACCGCAAAAACGTCACGGATGCGACTGAGGAGCTCGTACAGCTGTCCATTGCCCGGAGTGAAGGGTATACCGATGTCAGGATCACCGGATCGCGCCTCGATATGGATACGGACTTCAAAGTCTGGCTTGGGATCATCCGTTCAATGTATGATTTTGGCGTCAAGGATGACACGCTCAAACTGTCTTTTGTTGAGTTCGTTAAAATGTGTGGCTTTGACTCCCGGCGCTCTAACAAGAAAATGCGCGACAGGATCAGCAACTCCCTGTTCAAGCTGGCATCCGTAACCCTCAAGTTTCAGAGTGAAACGAAAGGGTGGACTACGCACCTAGTTCAGTCTGCCTATTACGACATCACTGCTGATGTTGTGGAGATTAGGGCAGAGCCCAAGCTTTTTGAGCTTTATCAGATGGACAGGCGGGTCCTGTTGCGTCTGAAGGCCATCGATGCACTGCAGCGCAAGGAGTCCGCACAGGCACTCTATACTTACATCGAAAGCCTGCCACAGAATCCGGCCCCAATCTCCTTGAAGCGTATGCGAGACAGACTCAACCTGACGTCTAACCTCTACACGCAGAACCACACGGTGCGCAAAGCCATGGCGCAGTTGAAGGATATCGGCTATCTGGATTACACCGAATTCAAACGCGGCCGGGCCACCTACTTCAGCGTGCATTATCGTAATCCGAAACTCATCAGTAGCAAGGTCGTTGTTCCCCGTGAGCCGGAAGAGGAAGTACCTGAGCAGAACTATGACGAAGTAATTAAAGCCCTGAAGGCTGCAGGTATTGATCCACAGAAACTGGCAAAAGCGCTCGGCAGCGTGAAACCGGAAAATGACTGAGGTATGCCGCTTTAGGGTTTGTTGACTGTGGTATGCGTTCTGCATACCACAGTCAATTTATACTGATTCATCATCCCGTTTAGGTTTTGCCTACCTTGACTGCGATATGCGGATACGCCTACCGGGGTATTGATATTGACTGCGGTGTGTGGAAGAGCGGGCAGACTGCTGAACATCTACACTGCGATATGTGTCCCTTCATCACTCAGTCAATATTGTGCGTCAGGCCGGATGCCCTGAGCCCGATATTTTCACAAAGGGTCTTAACCCGTCGAGATCAAAGGATTCCGGGGTCAGCGTCCGGGATTCACCGATCCGAACACCAGTGTTCTAGAAAGTGGAGAACAGCATGTAATGGCGCAGATCCGGTATATAGAAGAGCAGGGCTTTCACTTCGGAGGAGAAGAGGTATGCCAGGGTGGCGCCGGTAAAGGTGTCCATCCTTCTGAGTGCGCCCGCGGTCGCAAAGTCGACCCCATGGGCTATCGGCAACAGTGAGATGCGTTCTGGTGAAATGGGGTAATGTCAGGATGAACAGGATCGGAACGAAAAGGTAAATAATGAAGAAGAGGTAAAGTGCGCTACGTGAATTCCGACCTGGTACCCCCCTGTAACCCTGTCAGTTTTCACGTAACGCAAAATTAATTTATTATCGATCAAGTGGGTTTCGTTACTACTGGCTGTAAATGCTATAAAAATACAGTTATCTGATTTTCAGCATTGCAACAGCATCAGCCTCTGCCATTGAAAATTGCACTCGATACCGTGCCGCCACATCAAGGGCAAAAACCTTCGTGTAGACCTCCGTCGAACTGACTGACTTGTGTCCCATCAGGCTCTGCAGCACCTTCAGCGGTATGCCGGCATACAGCATGTGCATCCCGTAGCTGTGTCGGAACGTGTGCGGGGTTACCGGTACCGAAAACGTCACCCCGTCGGCGGCAGCCGCATCAACAGCTTCATTTATCCAGGTCCTGACCGTTCTGTCTGTGATTTCCCAGATGCGTGCCTTTTCGGTCCTGCCGGTGCGTTTATTACGGCGCTCCAGCGGAATTTTCAGGGTGGCCACCATCATTTCCAGCTGGCTGGCATACTGCGGATCGGAAAGTGGAACTATACGATGAGTCTGGCTACCGGCCGGAGCGCGGCCGGCCGTTCTGGTGGCTTTTTCGGTCCGCTGTTTGAGCGTGGCCAGCTGCACGAACGGGTAGGGCGGTGCCAGCGAAAAATCACTCCGGGTCAGGGCCAGTGCTTCGTTAATACGGGCGCCGGTGTTCCACAGGGTGGCCAGCAGCATCTTACGGTGCAGATCGGGCACGTAGTGGAGCAGAGCGCTCACTTCAGGCGCCAGCAGGTATTTCGGCAGTTCGTCTTGAACGAGCGCCATCTGGCGCAGGGCCAGCGCGGCCGGGTAGTCGATGGCCACCGGCAACTGAGCAGAGGAAAAGGCCCCGCTATGGCCTGGCAGTGCTGGCATCATTTTATGCCTCCATTGTCATGCAGCTGCTCTACGAGCTCACCGGCTGCCTGCGCAGCCATCATTTCCCGGTTCACTCCGGCTTATCCTAATTTGCCAAACAACTGAGGCAGTTCATCAAACAACATCACATGACGGGTGCGCTTTCCCTTGAAAATGCGCCTCATCATTGGCGTGAAATCCGCTGGCTCCCAGCCATAGGGCCACGTATGGTAAATCCCTTCCTGCAGCGTGCTGTCTCGTCGTTCTGGTCCGGCAACGATACGCCTGACCTCCCTGTTCAGCGCCTCACCGCGCAGACCGTACTGGCCCAGGTAGCGGCGCAGCCGCTTTCTCGGCATCCGCGGATCAGATTTCACGTAAGCATTAATATCCATATGCTGGCTGGCGGTGAGGATATTCATGCCGTACTTGCGCATGGCGCTGAAAGCGGTGGCCATCACGTCCGCTTCTGTCTGTGGTTCATCATCGGTTCTGTTCATCTGGTTTCCTGTTTACTGATTTAAGGGTTGCTGTGTGGACCGTTCGTTTAAGCTGATGCGGTGCCTTCCCGCAACGACCGGAAGGCGAGCAGGGCGTCCGCCCTGGAGAGCAGCTCAATACAGTCCCCGCGCTGCGGGTCTATCTCTTCGTCAGTGGCCTCGTTATACCGCATACGCAGCCGCCATCCCGTCACGGGAGGCGCGTTCTGTATGGCCAGCACCATCCCTTCCGGCGACAGCAGTTCACGGAGGGTGTAGCAGGCGCCGATCCAGGTCGAGTCCCGCAGCCACATCACGGGGTACTCACTGACCAGCTGGTCATACACACATTCCGGCGTATGGAAGTAATTCCCGTCCGCCCTGCATAAATCACACATAATCCTTCCTTTACTGAGAAATCCCGCCCTCGGCTTGTATCAACGTTCAGCAGCCAGTTCTTCAGCCAGTTTCACGAATCCTTTGTGTTCACTCTGGAGGTAGTGGCTGTAAATCCGTGCATCCCTTTCGGTCATTCCTGATGGATTACCAGTGAAATAGTGTTGCAGCGATGCAATACAGTGGAAGTAGGTATCGAGATCGTATTCCCAGTCACCCAGTTCACCGGACGCATCCAGTTCCTGACGGAACAGTTCGTACTTTTTCTGCAGAATCTTGAGGCCGAGGTCAGTGGCCGCATGAAAATTATTTTCTCCTGGTGAGGAAATCGCGTTGCGGATTTTTTCGAAGGCATAACTGAAATCATTTCTGTCATTGAAAGCAGTAAACATGTCATTTCCTCATCTGAATAATTAGCAATGCAATTTTACCAAGCCTAAACCATCATCTAGTCACACACCTGACAGTCACAATGCAGGATTTTCCCGTTCCATCATTATTTTCAGGCAGATAATAAGCAGTCATATAACCACGTCGTTAAATTACTGGATGGCCGTTTCGCGATGATCCGACTTTCCGGCATATCTCAACTTTCCGGAAGTGTAACACGGTCAGGGAATAACCACACCGCCCTTTTCCGGTGCTGAGCTGCCGGTCACGGGGCAGGGCAGAGACACAATATATAGCAGAAAACGCAGCTGACGGAGTGGCACATATTGTGTTTCATGGCCACTGTGCACCGGGGCGGTTCGCGGAGATCCGGAACAACCTTTTTTCGGATCTCTGGAGGGGAGAAAGAGGATTATTGCCCCATAGGCAAATATAAATGACTTTATATGTCCTGAGGTTAAATATATTGTTCCTGCCGTCCGGCTGAACCCCGGATCAGGGGATCAGCCGGGAAGGAAAGCGTCACGGTTCTGTTTTCTGCGACAGGGTCTTTCGTTTTTTCTTCAGGTACATCACTTCGTCACATTTACCGATCATCTCCTCCAGCGTCGTATACCGGTCTGCGTTATTGATCAGTTCGCCAAAGGAATAATTGATGTTGTAGGGCTTGCCTGAGGTGTCATTGTAATGATCGAGACTGGCACTCAGCGCGTGCAGATAAGAGCCGGTATTGCCGTTTCGCCGGATCAGGGCGGCAAACTCATCCCCGCCGAGGCGGCCTGCTATTTCGCCCGGTTCGAGGTGCTGATGTAAAAAGCCGGCAAAGATCTTCAGCACCTCGTCACCTTCAGCGTGTCCCCAGAGATCGTTAACCGGTTTGCACCTGTCCAGATCGAAATAGATGAGGCTGAACGACGCATCCTGCCGGTTCATTGCGCGGAAGAGTTTTTCGCCGGCGCGGTAAAATCCGCGCCGGTTGGGAATGCCCGTCAGGCTGTCCGTCATGGCCATGCTGATGGCCTCAAACTCGTCCTCCACAATGCAGGCCAGGTTCCGGAGGGACGCAATGTTCTCGTTCGTGAAGGCGCGGGGTGACGTGTGGATCAGGCACAGCGTGCCGGCCACCGTGCCGTCCGGCAGGCTCACCGGCTGGCCGGCATAAAACCGGATGTGGGGCTTGCCGGTGACCAGGGGATTGTCACGGAACCGCTCATCAGCAGCTGCGTCTTGAACAATGAAGGGCCCCTCCTGCAGAATGGCATGCCCGCAGAACGAGATGTTACGGGGGGGGGGGCGCACGCCGACGCCCTGACAGGCGAGGAGCCACTGCCGCTCGCGATCCAGCAGGCTTATCAGGGCCACCGGCACCTGAAAGGTTTTGCGGGCCAGCCGCGTCAGGCGTTCAAAACGCTCATCGTCACGGGTATCAAGAGGGCCGGTTCAGCCTCTGTTCTTCATTGTCCGGAATATCGGGTGCCTGCATGTGATCACCTGAGATGTTCAACTTCATAAGCAGATAAGAAGAGTTTGGGTCTGATTGAATATAGATCACGGTTCTGCGGCTGGAGGATTAACGGCTTTCATGTCAGGGCTGGCGCTCAGGTTCCGAACGATATTCCTGAGACATTATAAAAAGAAGGGCGGAAATAAAAAAGTAATAAATTTTTATGGAGACTAATCACTATAACACAGGACAATAGGTGCAGCAGGGGTTGATACAATAAATAAATTTTTTGAAATCCTGTCCAGTCTGATCAGACCATCATTAAAATCTAACAGATAAGGGAAGAACTTACTGGCGATTTCATCAGGCAAATTGTCTTTATGTGTTTTCTTGACTGATTTTATTTTGATAGTCCGGTATGACGCTCCTGGCTGCGAGACAGAGTATTCTATGATTCTTGAAACAGAATACGTATCATTATCAACCATTACATTTCCTTGTATGGTATCATAACCAGATGCAGTGGTTTCAAATATGGAATGGTTTAGTTGAGATGACACTGTATAGTCCGGGTAAATTTTTTTTTGTGTCATAGAACCAGTGCATGACAGGCTATGCTCAACATTAAAAATGTAAACCATAAAAGATATAAGCAGTATGAAAAAGAACAATGACAAGATCGTAATTAGTTTATTGTTCATGATGCCATCTCGCGTGAAAAAGATAAACACTGACCTGATTTTAATGAGGGTGAACATACAGATAAAATGTATTTATTACCTCCAGAAGCGTTGTGATTATATCGTAAGAAAAATAATTTTTCGGTGCCAGTGCATTTTATCTCGAAGTATTTTAAATAATCATTAAAGTCATCAAGAGACTGCATGCTTTCAGAAGAGTTGTTAGTGAATACCGGGCAGGATTTATAATTCGTTAAAATTCTTAACTCCTGAGTGTTTGTTGGAAATAAAATATATACAACAGCTGACAGGCATAACCCGAATATTGACAGAAGAAAATAATAGTTTTTATAGGATGCAATAGTTTTAGCGCTTGTTTTTTCTAAAACAACTGCTGATTCAGCCAGATCTTCATTATCAGAATCATTAGCTTTTGTTTCAGAAGATAGTTCATTCTGCTGAATTATCATAATTTCAGAGTTTAGCATGTAACCCAGTCTGGGAATGGTGATTATAAATTCCTTATCAAACTTGGGTTCAAAAATTCTCCGTAACGTACTGACATACTGGATAAGGGTATTGGTTGAACCACTCTTCCCGAAATCATCCCATACATATGTTAAAAATTCGTCCCGTGTGACAAGTTCCCCATGTCTCTCAACAAGGATTAGTAGGATTCTGTTCAGCACCGGTGTAAGTATGATTGACTCTTCTTCTGAATCTCCCTGACAGCTGATCTTCCCATCATCCGGTGAATACACTACTTCTTGCTCGATAATAAAGATCATCGCATCACCAAAAAACAGTTTTCACATAGCAATAAAAATAGAACAATTTAGTTACTTTTCCCGTTGAGTAGTTAATATAAACCATAAAAAAGAACAAATACCTATAAATTGAAATTTATCATTATATTATATCGTTTAGTTGTTTCTATTGATAAGATTATCGCATCAAAAATTGACCAGAATCATGAGTCGTGGGGAAGGAGGTGGACCTGCACGCTGAAAAAAAGATATGTCATCTGAAATAAAGATAAATTCAGAATAAAATTATTATGATTTTACATAGTGAGTGTAGATTCCTAATACAAACATAAAAGCTCAAGCCAATATCAATAAGTAAAAACCACACGATTCAAAAGCAGAATGCTCTACAAAAGGAAATGCCTGCAGAGATATGTTTTGAGCTTTTTTTAAAGGTAGTCATGTATTTCACATTGTTTTTATGTGGCTATACTGTGGCCACTTTCATTCAAAAGTAAATTTTAGGTAAAGTACAAATGAACACTGAACAAAATGAAAGGGGATCTGCCCAGGCAAATATGTATGCAGCAGGGTTTCTCATTGCAAATGAGGTTGTTTATTTAGTAAGTGAGCAGATTCTGATTAGTATTGATTGCCGTGAACGACCAATCATCAAACTGAGAACAACAATGGCGAATCTACTTAAGTATCTTCTGGAAAATTCTCAGAATGAAATAATCAGTGATGAAGAATTAATGGATAATATCTGGGAGAAACATAACTTAAGGGCGTCAAATGCCAGATTGTGGCAGGTAATGCGAGAGATGCGAAATCGTTTATCTGAAGCTGGTCTTACAAAAGAAATTTTTTATCGTGTCGGAAGAAAAGGATATGTAGTGAGAGCTAATGAGATAGAGGTTTTTTTTAGTGAGAAAAGACATAATGAAACGAAAATGTATAATTACGGATAACAAAGAAAAATTTTTTGCAAGGTTTTATGTTGCAGGTGTGACATGCCGACCGTAATTATCTCATCTGACGACATATTTTTTTTAAATGGCATAAAACATGCATTAAGTGGATTGGGAACTGAGATTGTTAGGCTAAACCATATTTTTCAATGTAATCCTTCGATTTCCCTGTGTGACAATGCTAATGAAAACGATGTCATCATCGTTTCTCTTGAATATTATTCAATAACCAGGCAACTAACAGAAAGTTTATTTAATCAACCAGGTACAATTATTGTATGCGTGAATACGCCAATGGATAAACTGTATGTAAAAAACAGGAATATTTATATAACTTCCAAGAAAAATAAATCAAGCGATTTTTTAACGTTGCTGAAAATAGTAAGGCGCAATACGAAAACTGGGTCAACCTGTCTTACAGAAAGAGAAAGCCAAATTTGTCAACTTGATGCAAGAGGAAAGAGTATATTCGAAATAGCCAAAAGAAAAAATATAGCCAGTAAAACGGCATATGCTTTGCGATATAAAGCATTTCTGAAAACAAGATTCAGAAGAAAAGGCAATTATACTTTTCGGAAGTATATTCTTTTATTTTGTTAGTTAATAGTAATTACCTGGATAAACACAATGAATTCTATTTACAAAGTTAAATGGAACGCTAACTTACAGCGTTACGATGTGGTCTCTGAACTGACCAGTGGCAGAACTAAAACGAAAAGTGAAGCTTCGGATTCCAGCTCAGAGCGCACGAATACTTTTACGTTAAATTCGCTTACTGCTCTTATTGTATCTGCAATTTTAAATTTCGGCTTGATTACTGATGGTTATGCCGCATCAACGACAGATAACTGGTCTCCACAGAAAAATAACAATCTTAATGGACAGGTTATTATTGGAGATAATGGAGCACAGGATGTTAGTGGCCCTCTAACGATGGTTCCGGGTGCTTCTGGATATAACTCTACAACAATGCAAAATGCACTTAATAATGGATTTGCAAAAGGGGATGATCTGACAGGTTTATTTAAAGTTGATACAGGCTCAAGATCCTCAACTGTGGTCATTAATGACCCTGCGGTGGGTAAAGTTACTGTCAATATATATAACAATTCAAATTTCAATCAGAAAGATGCAGGCACAGATATTGCCGATCGTTTTTTAGTCCCTAACGGGAGTCCTGATTTTTATAACAACACTCGATTCTTAACTGTAAATCAGAATGGTGGTGTTGCTAACTTCTCAACGGACGCAAACATAGTCGGTTCGTTTAAAAATACACAATTGGTATTTGCAGATGGCCGTGGAAGTAATCCGAGCACAGTTAACTGGACGTCGAGCAATAATGTTTCGATGTATAATGTAGCAGGTTTAACAGACGAAACATCAAAATACAATAAATCCATATCTTCTGTTGCGTATGCGGGGGATATCACTGCATATGATGGAAGTGTTCATTCCATCAATAATGTTGATGATCTTAAATCTTATAATAACTGGTTGGTCGAAGAGTTAAAAGCTCTGAGACTAAATGCTTCTGCTTATGATGCAGAATTTAAAAAAGCATTAATTACCACTGTACACGACTACGAAATAGACCTCAGTAAAGGTGGCGAATTAGATTTAACTGCTTATAAAGGAACCGGTGGAACCCGTACGCTTATGTACTCAAGAGGGGAAAACGGTACGGTTCGAATTGCAAAAGATGCCACGATAACCGGTTACGCCCCTGATTCAGGGCTAATGTATGTTATTGAAAAAGCGAAGGGTGTGAATGACGGTGTTATTGATGTCGTTAATACAGCCATGCGCGCAGCGTCTGGGGCAAATTTAACTAATAACGGCATTCTTAACGTTTGGAACAGAGCAGGTGCAGGCGGTACTACTGCCCGGGGTATTGGTATGTGGGCCAGTAATGCGGGCACGCTTGCTATAAATAATGGTGTTATCAATATCAGACCTTGGAATATCGAGGGACGTACACCATCAGGTTCTAATCTGGGGATGTGGATCAGAGAAGGGGCAGCAGGTATTAACAATGGTGTAATCAATCTTACTGCTGCACCTATTGCTAATGATGTTACATCTGTGACAGAAGGTGTTCGTGTTGATGCATATGATAATGCAACCCAGGCCGGAGCAATCAAAGATTATGGCTCCACATTCCTTAACACAGAAAATGGCCTTATTACTGTTGGCATTGATCAAAATGGAAATGCCATTCACTCTGCACCGGGTTCTGTCGCAATAGCAGTAGGAGCTAAATCAGGAAAAGTTGAAAACGCTGGCACAATTGTTCTGGGCGAGAAAGTTCAGGGTAGTTATGCCTTAAAAGCGAAGGATACTGGCATTGTAGATATTCTTAATAGTGGTCAAATTCTGATTAATGGTAAGGATGGTGATTCTCCCGCTCAGAATATTGCCATCTATGCTAACGGTGTTAAAGGTATCAGTAATACCGGACGGATCGAACTTAACGGTGTAAACGGTGTCGGTCTGTTGGTAGAAGGTGCCGGGGAGGTTGTTTCTTCAGGTGTTATTGAAGTTAAGGGTGCAAATGATTCGAATCCGTTACGTAACTACGGTGGCTGGGCCGATGGGCAGGGTAGTAAAATTAATGTCAGTGGGGTCATTAAACTTGTGGGTGACGGTGCAATCGGTTTGCATGCGAGAAATAAAAGCCATATTGACCTTTCCGAAGAGGGACGGGTCGAATTCGTAGACGGGAAAAACCAGATTGGTTTCTACGTTTACGGAGAAGGTGCGTCTATAAATAATATCGGTACGGGTACCATGGATGCAGCCACTGAAGGTTCCACCCTGTTCAGGGTGGGTAATGGTGCTTCTTTCACTGGTACAAATGGTTCGGTGAATGAATTAGCTGCTTCGGGTAAAAACTCGCTGGCAGTATTAGCTACCGGAAAAAATTCAACATTTTTGTCTGGCGGTATGAACATCAATTTGCAGGGTGAAGGGGCGACTGGTGTTGTTATTGAAGGAGGAGCCAAAGGCTTTGTAGAGAAATCTGCATCAATAAATCTGAACAACTCCAGCGCTGTCGCCGGTATTGCCGATGGCAATGGCCATGACATTAACGGTTCAGTCATTAATGCCAATGATACCTCAACGCTTCTTGAGGCCAGTGCTGATCTTCGGTCTGATGAAGATAAAGTTACGGGATATATCGCTCGAAATGGAGCGACATTAAACAATATCGGTAACATCAATTTTACCGGAGATAATACTTTTGGTATTCGTGTGCAGGACGGATCGACAGGTATCAATACCGGCTCGATAGTTCTTGCAAACGGAGGGGTTGGATTAATTGCAGAAACATCTGGTTCTGCCAAGCAAACGACAATAAACAACACTGGTGATCTTATACTTTCAGGTGGCGATAATGCCAACCGTACGACCGGTATACGTGCATCTGGTAATGGTGTCGTTGTAAATATGACAGCCGGTAACATTGAGTTAAAGGGACAGGGTTCCGTCGGCGTCGAAGCGCTTAATGGAGGGCTAGTAAATCTCGCGGGTAGTGCACTTCCCGTTTTTGAAACTGGCGATGGAACAATAAGTGAGCAAATCGGTTTTCGTATTGCAGGTGCAGGATCTGAGATTCGCACCTCGATACCTAATGGCCTGGTACTTGATGCAACAGGACTGCGTTCAACCCTTTTCCGTATTGAAGATGGCGCAAGTCAGTCTGGTGTCATTCAAATTCGGACTTCCGGTAAAGAGTCTAAAGGTATTTGGGCCACTGGTTCCGGAACCCAGATCAAAGCATCTGCCGGGAGTGATTTACAGATTCTGGGAGAAGATGCACAGGGTATTTACATTGCCGGTGGTGCTAAAGGTACGATCGAAAATGGCGTCTCTGTAGAACTTGTCGGTGATGGTGCCATCGTAGGGACTGTTGACGGTAATGAGTACGATCTTGAAGGAAAGGTTGTATCCACGCATACCGGTTCAACTTTAACAAATAATGCAAATATCACTTCTCCATTAAATAATGCTACCGGATTCATCTCTCGTGATGCAGGACTGCTTGTTAACAATGGACTCATTGATTTCACTACAGGAATGAATAACACGGGTGTTAAGGTACTGAATGGGGCTCTGCAAAATAGTGCGAGTACTATCGCAGTCAACGGTATTGCAGTATATGTTGAGGGCGAAAATGCTTTAGTAAATAGTACTGGTGGCAGCATTATTGCAACAAATGGAGAGGCTGCGATAAAGCTTGGCACCAATGCGAGTCTTGATCTTCAGGGAAGTGGTATTGGTCGTGTTGAAGGCCAGGGAACCGCGCATGGTGTTTTGATTGCTGAAGGGGCTAAAGGACTCAAAGTTAATGGTGCCCGCATCGACGTTAATGCACCAGGCGCAACGGGTAACGGTATCGAAAACGCTGCAGAAATTAGTGACATTAAACTGGAATCGACAACTATAAATGTTTCTGACGGTAATGCAGTTCGTACGGCAACTTCATTGTCTAAAACAAACAGTGGCGTTATCAATGTTGATGGCAAAGGTATTGGCCTGGCATTCCAGAAAGCAGACGGATCTGAAACTTCCGGTAGCTTTGACATGTCCGATTCGCAGGATTTGATTGTTAATCTGAAGAGTGATGAAGGGACTGGCATCCTGTTTAACACTACTGGTGGAGTGATGATCAAGACTGGCGCAAGTGTTAATGTTGAAAAGAATACAGGTGGCTCAGCCTTGGTTATTACCGGCAAAGGGGGGGAAGTCATTCAGAGTGGCAAGCTGGTTTCTGAGTCCTATACGCATGATGTGGTCGATGCTTCACGGGTCAGTACTTTTGTGAATACTGGTTTAATTAAAGCGAAATCTGATGCTCAGACGGCCATGCGTTTTGATAGTTCGACAGACACCACTCTGCTAAATGCTCAGAATGCGAAAATAGAAGGGCGTATCACTCTTGGTGGCGGAAACAATACTCTTGTTAACCATGGGGATATATTAAGCCAGTTGACTGCTGACGATGGTAACAACACCTTCAGCTTTGAGAATAACAGCCATTTCTGGGGTAATGCTCAGTCTGGTAACGGCGATAATTTCATCTCTATTATCGGTAATGCACATGTCGACAGTGTGCAAACGGGCATGAGTAAAAATACCGGTCGAAATATGTTCGTTATTAAGGATGGTACTGAAGGTAAGGAGGCAACATACATGTCTCTGGATGCAGGAACAGGAAATGAGGATGAACTCATTTTCGACAATACTTACCATACTGTGAGTGATGCAGAAAAACTAAGACGTTTTGAGAAAGTTAAGCTCAAGAACATGTCGACAGTGTTAATGAAAGATGATTTTCGTTTGACCAATGATGGTTCAGGAGCTGGCAGTGTTGATATCGAAGCTGGAAGCGAGCTTGCAATCAATCCGGTGCAGACAGGGGACTTCGCGTTCAATCATGAGCTGACAGGTAAAGGAGTGCTGTCCGTCGTTCTGGATACAGCTCAATCTGCCTTTGATCTGGGTATGCAGGCAGGAAACCAATTTAAAGGTTTAGTTAAACTTGGGAAAAGCACGTTCCATCTTGAGGATTACAATACATCAGCGCTTTCACAGGCCACATTGTCTTCTGAAAAGGATAACACTACTACTGTTGGACGAGGAAATCAGGAAATTGGCGGGTTAAAAATCGACGGAGGCACACTGGTATTTGGGACAGTGACTCCGGGTGATATGAACGCTGAAAATACGATTACTACATCTGCGGAGGGTGTTCTTGATATCAGTCGTGAGGGAACGATAAAGATGGCGATGCCTGCAAGCGTCATCAATGATATCCCTGCTATAGATACGCGTAAGCCCCTTCTGGAGCAAGATGATGCTACGTCTCTGATCTCTCTTGTTAACGCAAAGGGAACGGTGAAGGGGACTGGCGGCCAGTTGCAGTTAATTGACGAAAAAAACCAAGTTATTAGCGACAGTCAAGACTTCGCTATTGTACAAAATGGCCAGGAAGTTGCTCGTGGAGTGTATGACTACCAGATGGTCAGCAGCCGTGACGGTATTAATAGTGATGGTTTATACATAGGTTATGGACTTAAAGAAATTGAGCTCCTGAATACAGGCGGCAACGCGCTGACATTAACAGCATCATTAGACGCAAAAGGGCTTCAAACAGATCTGAGGGCGAAAGTTACAGGGGACGGCGATCTGATAATTAACGCTGACGGTCAGACAGTAAGCCTTTCCAATGGCGGGAATGACTATACGGGAGTTACAGAAGTAAGTGCCGGTAACTTATTGATGGCAAATGACAATGTGTTAGGTAATACAGCTGAACTGCGTCAGATGGCTGGTACTATGGTTAAAATGGACGGCCACAAACAAGTCATAGGTAGCCTCAACACTGCCTCTGGTTCGGTTACAGATGTGGATACGGGTCATTTGACCATTAGCAGTGGCGGTACCGTTAATGGATCGCTTGAAGGTAATGGTGTGCTCGAATTAACTGGGGGAGTATTGAATATAACTTCTTCAAACGAAGGCTATCATGGCAAAACGTCAGTAAACACTGCTGCTAAAGCTGTAGTCAGACACGTTAAAGGTTTAGGTGATGGCGATATTAATAATGCTGGAGAGCTTTCTTTAGATGGCTCCAAAGGGATATTTGCAAATACACTCACTGGAAGTGGACTAGTGAGTATCATTAACTCTGGCGATATAGACCTGAACGGTAAAAACGACGCATTCAGTGGTGTGTTTAATATTGAAGAAAACAGTAAGGTTACTGTTCATTCAGTAAATAACCTTGGAGAAGCCAGTGTTGAAAACAGCGGTGATATCACTTTCAACACTAACAACGACTGGAAAGTTAAAAACTTTATTTCAGGAAGCGGCTCTTTGTCTAAACTTGGCAATGGCATTTTGCAACTGACTGGCAATGCGTCGAAATTCACAGGTATTACAACTGTTGAAAACGGTGGTTTGCAAATCGGTAGCGAAAATGAAAAAGTCGACCTTTTATCAAAGGCCGTAAACATTGCTGAAAACGGTACTTTTGGAGGGTTTGGAAGCACGTCTGGCGATGTGAATAACGCTGGTTCGTTCGTTGTGGGAGCATTGAAAGCGGACTCGGATACTCGATACTTTGGCAGTAATCCTGGCAGGATTTTTTCTGTTGGAAATGAATTCACCAACAAGGGCTCAGTGCTTATTTCTCAGCAGGGAGACAATGCTGGGAATACGCTTCTGATTAAAGGCGATTACAAAGGAGATGCTGGTACCATCTTCATGCAAACCAAGCTGGGTAATGATGACTCTTTGACTGACAAGTTGGTTATTGAAGGGAATACAAGTGGTACAACCGACGTTGTGGTTAACAATGCAGGGGGAACCGGTGATGAGACTATCAATGGTATCGAAGTGATCCACGTTGACGGAGCATCGGATGGTCATTTTGCACAAAAAGGCCGCATTGTAGCTGGTGCGTATGAATATTCCCTTGTTCGAGGTCAGGCTGATCAAGCTGGTAACTGGTTCCTTACTAACACGGTTGTTGAACCTGAGCCAACTCCGGAACCGGAAAAGCCGGGTGAAAATGGTGGTATACCTGGCGCTGGCGGTAAACCAGATCCTAAACCTTCACCGGAACCGGTAAGCAGGCCTGAAGCGGGTATTTATTCCGCTAATATGGCTGCGGCGAACACATTATTTAGCTCCAGACTGCATGACCGTCTTGGTGAGACACACTATGTAGATGCTCTGACCGGAGAGGATAAAGTCACCAGTATGTGGATGCGAAATGTGGGAGGCCATACGCGCAGCAAGGACAGCAGCGGACAGTTAAGTACTCAATCTAACCGCTATGTCATGCAAATTGGGGGAGACATTGCGCAATGGTCCTCAAATAAAGATGATCGTTTCCATTTGGGAGTAATGGCTGGGTATGCCAACCAGAAGAGTAATACACGTAGTGATGTCACACATTATCGTGCAGACGGTAGTATCAGTGGTTATAGCGCAGGTGTTTATGCTACCTGGCTACAGGACAGCATTGACCATACCGGAGCCTATGTCGATATGTGGGGGTTGTATAACTGGTTCGACAATGATGTAAAGGGTGAGTCATTATCGTCAGAAAGTTATAAATCTAAAGGTTTTACCACGTCGATTGAGGCTGGTTATACCTGGAAAACTGGCGAGCGCGATAAAGACCAGCAGTACTTTATCCAGCCGAAAGCACAGATTACATGGATGGGTGTTGATGCCGATGACCACCATGAAGCAAATGGCACAAAAGTTACAGCAGAAGGAAAGGGTAACATCCAGACTCGTCTCGGTGTTAGAGCCTTTATTAAAGGGCGTAGTACCTTAGATAAAGGTAAGGAAAAAACATTTGAACCATTTGTCGAAGCTAACTGGATACATAATACCAAGACCTTTGGTACCCGTCTGAATGATGTGAAGATCGAGCAGGCAGGTACTAAAAACATAGGAGAACTCAAGGCCGGTGTGGAAGGACAAGTTTCCCGTAATGTAAATGTCTGGGGTAACGTTGCACAGCAAATCGGCGATAAGGGTTACAGTGACTCCAGTGCAATGCTGGGTATTAAGGTTAACTTCTAATCAGGAAGCTGGCAGGCTCGTATAGAGCCTGCCAAAATCGAAAAGAGATTTAGTATGAATATTTTTAAATTATTTTCTTTAGTAACGTTTATTGCTTTTATTTTGAGTGGTTGTGATGATAATCGTAGTGAAAGTCACGCAAATATTGCATTGATTGATTTACCAAAAGCATTTACCTCAAGTGAAATTGCAATTCAGGAAAAAGAGAGGGTTGATAGCATTATTAGAACAATGCAGGATGCTATGGATAAATCAAAAAAGGAATATGATAAGCTATCGCCGGAAAAAGCAGAGGAAGCGCGAAAGGCAGATGCTGTAAAAATGGGGATTGTTTTAGAACAAAGTAAACATTTAGCTCGATTGAGTTCGCTTAAAGTCATCCTGGAAGAAATAGAAAAGATGCGCAAAGAAGGGGGTTGTAGTGTTATATTATTACGTACTTCAGTTGTTTCAGCAGATGAACAAATGGATATAACAAATGCCTTAGTACAAAGACTTAAGGGTTTGAAAGTAGACTATGGTGAAATGCCTGCTTTCACAGTAAAAGATACCACTGAATAATATTTAACGGACTATCAAAATCCGGGGGCAACCCGGATTTTGATACAAAAGAATTATTCTGTTTAGTTTGCTTGGCATAGTAGGACCGCATGTTTTCTCAATTATTTTTCTTTCATTTAACATAAGATAGATTGCACGAACTAAGTGTTTGATTTAATTGTGATTTTATCCATTCAGTTATCTCCAGGGTTCATGCCGCGCCGTATCCTGAGACTGGCTGAGAATACGTATGATCGTAACCACCGAATGTGATGACACAAAATAGATCATGTGCTGTTCCACCGGCAGCGAGCAGATATCTTCTCCCAGCTCCGCGCGATGCGTGCCGATGTCATGCATGGCCAGCACATTAAACACTGCGGCTATACGCCCGATATACGCATCCGCCTGAACAGTCCCGAACTGCCGAAAGCTGTAGTCCCAGATTGATTCCAGATCTTCTTCAGCTTTCGGTGTCAGCTCAATCTCTTTCATTTGCCACCCTGGCCCTGACATTATTCAGGAAGGCATCCTTGTTCCATGGTTTCGCCTCGCCGCTGCTGATCCCTTCGGCCAGGAGGTCGCGCAGTTCCTGAATGCGTGATTCAGCCTGCTTCTCGCGCAGAAGACGCAGCGCGTCTCGCATGACTTCGCTCTGGGTACGGTAATCACCGGCCTTAACCAGGGAATCGATATATTCGCGCAGCTCATCACCCACGTCCACCGTCATCGTACGGGTCATAACCCCTCCGTTTCATTATGTAAGATTTGTTCTTACATCATTATATCAGCTTACTCCCCTGCTTCCATCTCCGGCATGTTAGCCAAAATAACCCAGCTGTAGTCTGGAGATCCGACTTTGGTATTTTTCGGATCTCAGGAAAGAAAAAGAGAGACTGGTGCAAATAAAGCAGAAATGTACGTAAACTATTGCGAATTATGCATTATTGCTCTTGAAGCAACTAAAAATGACTTGCGCATTTTTGTGTCAAAAATGATGTTCTTGTCATCCGGCTGAACCCCGGTGCCTTGTAACGGGTTCAGCGGTAAGAGACGAGTCACGGTTCCGTTTTCTGTGACAGGGTCTTTCGTTTTTTCTTCAGGTACATCACTTCGTCACATTTGCCGATCATCTCCGCCAGCGTCGCATACTGATCTGCGTTATTAATCAGCTCGCCAAAGGAATAATTGATATTGTAGGGTTTACCCGAGGTGTCATTGTAATGATCCAGGCTGGCACCCAGTGCGTCAAGAAAAGAGCCGGTGTCGTCGTCCCGACGGAGAAGGACGACAAACTCATCCCCGCCGAGGCGGCCAGCAATTTCGCCCGGTTCGAGGTGCTGATGTAAAAAGCCGGCAAAGATCTTCAGCACCTCGTCACCCTCAGCGTGTCCCCAGAGATCGTTAACCGGTTTGAACCTGTCCAGATCGAAATAGATGAGGCTGAACGACGCATCCTGCCGGTTCATTGCGCTGAAGAGTTTATCTCCTACGTAGTAAAACCCGCGCCGGTTGGGAATACCCGTCAGGCTGTCCGTCATGGCCAGGCTGACGGCCTGGAATTCGTGCTCCACGATGCAGGCCAGATCCCGGAGGGACGCAATGTCCTCATCCGTGAAGTCACGGGGTGACGTGTGGATCAGGCACAGCGTGCCGGCCACCGTACCGTCCGGCAGGCTCACCGGCAGGCCTGCATAGAACCGGATGTGGGGCTCACCGGTGACCAGGGGATTGTCGTGAAACCGCGCATCGGCAGCGGCGTCGTGAATGATGAAGGGGCCCTCCTGCAGAATGGCGTGCCCGCAGAAGGAGATGTTACGCGGGGTCTCGCGCACGCCGACGCCCTGGCAGGCGAGGAGCCACTGGCGCTCGCGATCCAGCAGGCTTATCAGGGCCACCGGGACCTGGAAGACTTTGCGGGCCAGCCGCGTCAGGCGCTCAAAACGCTCATCGTCACGTGTATCAAGAAGGCCGGTAATATACAGGGACTTCAGCCTCTGTTCTTCATTGTCAGGAATACCGGGTGCCTGCATGTGCTCTCCTGGATTGTTCAGAACAGATAAACAGACAAGTACGTGCCTGAGTCTGGCTAAGTATAGTTCACCGCGCCTGAGCCGGTGGCTGACGTAATTTCTTTCAGGAGCCTGAACTTCGGTTCCTGAACCGCACAATAATGCATGAAGACTGCGGGCTGTCTGAGCCTGTTTT